>CANQFJ010000005.1 GCA_947598485.1 uncultured Bacilli bacterium
GAAACATAAAACATATTATAATCACTCTTATTTCAGTTTTAAACTATAAAACTGACTTCCAAAAGAAAATCAATAATTAAGAAAAATTTATGCCAGAGATATTTTCATTATCTCTTAAGTGGTGTTATAATTAAAAAGAGCCTATCAGTTCTCAAGTACTGATAGTTTTTCTTTTTTATGGAGGTAGTGTATGACAAAGTATGTATTTGTAACCGGAGGAGTTGTATCTGGACTTGGTAAAGGAATAACGGCATCAAGTATAGCCCTTCTTTTAAAAGCAAGAGGCTATAAAGTCTTCATGCAAAAGTTTGACCCTTATATGAATGTTGATCCAGGAACAATGAATCCTATTCAACATGGTGAAGTGTTTGTAACTTATGATGGCTGTGAAACAGATCTAGATTTAGGCCATTACGAAAGATTTATCGATGAAGAGTTAAATTATACTTCAAATATTACTAATGGTAAGATTTATTCTTCAGTAATTGAAAAAGAAAGAAGAGGAGATTATTTAGGAGCCACCGTTCAAATGATTCCTCATATTACTAATGAAATTAAGCATAAAGTCTATGAAGCTGGAGCTTCCACAGGCGCGGATATTGTTATTACAGAGATTGGGGGTACTGTAGGTGATATCGAATCACAAACGATGCTCGAAGCTTTAAGACAAATTCAGTATGAAAGAGAAAAAGAGGACACCTTTTTTGTCCATTGTACTTTAGTACCTTATATCTATGGTAGTAATGAACTTAAAACCAAACCTACGCAAAATAGTGTTAGAGATTTAAGAAATTTAGGTATAAGGCCAGATGCTTTAGTATGTAGGGTACCATTTCCAACCACTGATTCTATTAAGAAAAAGTTGTCATTATTTTGCTCTGTTCCTGAAGAAAACGTCATAGATTCTGTCGATGTAACCAATATTTATGAAATACCCCTTAATTATCACGCCCAACATATTGATGAGATAATATTAAATCATTTTGATTTGCCAGTCAAAAAGGCTAATTTAAAAGACTGGGAAGATTTGGTTGATACGGTTAATAACTTAAAAGATGAAGTCGAAATTGCTTTGGTAGGAAAATATGTTGAACTACATGATGCGTATATTTCCGTTGCTGAATCGCTTGCACATGCGGGATATAAATATAAAGTAAAAGTTAAAATCAATTGGGTTAATTCAGAAGACCTAGAAAAAGAAAGTGCCAACTTAAAAGAAGTGTTTAAAAATTCTAAAGGAATATTAGTTCCGGGAGGATTTGGTACAAGAGGTATCGAAGGTAAAATTAAAGCGATAACATATGCTAGAGAAAATAAGATTCCTTTCTTGGGCATTTGTTTAGGTATGCAACTTGCCGTTATTGAGTTTGCACGTAATGTCTTAGGTTATGAAGATGCAACTTCAACAGAATTTAAAGCAAATAGTGAACATCCAATTATCGACTTAATGGCGGATCAAAAATCTATTAGTAATATGGGTGGAACGCTGAGACTAGGTAATTACGAATGTACCCTTTTAAAAGATACTTTAACTCGAAAAATCTATGGTAAAGATAAAATATTAGAAAGACATCGTCATAGATATGAATTTAATAATATTTATCGTGAAGAAATTGAAAAAAATGGGTTAATAGTATCAGGAATAAATGAAGCTAATAATTTAGTAGAAATTGTAGAACTTAAAAATCATCCTTTTTTTGTAGGATGCCAATTCCATCCGGAATTTAAAAGCCGTCCGACAAGGCCTCATCCTTTATTTGATGCCTTTGTAAAAGCAAGCATTAAATGAAAAAAATATATGTAGGCTTACTTCAAACCGGCACTATCGCAAGTATAGCAATTAAATATTTAACTCATTATAAATATAGTCATGTTGTTTTGGCTTTAGATGATAGTTATAAAAAATTATATTCCTTTGGGCGAAAAACCTTTAGAAATGTTTTTAATGCCGGGTTTGTTACATATGGGATAGAAAATGATTTTTTTGCCAAAAAATTCTACAATACTAAATGTGCGATATATGAAATAGAAATTGAAGAAGCTCAATATCGTAAACTAGTTAGAATACTAAAGAGATTTGAAAAAAATATTAAACAATATCATTACGATTTCAAGGGCTTATTTATTAGAGTATTTTATGAGCCTAAAGCAAGAGAAAACTACTTTGTTTGTAGTCAGTTTGTTGCTACAGTATTAAGTGAAGCGGGAATATGGCATTTGCCAAAACCCGCATCAAAAATCAGAGCAAAAGACTTTGAAAAACTGGAGAATGCTCAATTAATTTATGAGGGCAAATTACTTGATATTAATACTTAACATTTTTAAATGTCAATGCTTTCTAATTACTTGAAATTAAATTAATAATATGATTGCTTATTGCATAATAAGCAATTTTTTGTTAGAATTAATAATAGATACTAGGAGGATTTATTATGGGCTTTTTAAAAAGATTTATAGAAGATTCAGACGAATCAAATACTGATATTAGTAATAGTGAAGATGATTTTTATACTATTAGTAAAGAAGATGCTTTAAAAGAGGCTGATAAGACTGGAAACAAAATGATTTTGTTAGAACCAAGAGCTTATTCTGAATCGCAACAAATTGCCGATCATTTAAAAGCTCGTAATAGTGTAGTAGTAAATCTTAAAAGAGTAACATCTGATCAAGCTAAAAGAATAATTGACTTTTTAAGTGGCTGTATATATGCAATTGGTGGCAATATTCAAAGCTTAGGAGTAGGTATTTATCTATGCACACCTAAGAATGTTAATGTTCAAGGTAAAATAACAGAAGATAATGATAAAAATAAGGATAATAAAGATTCAGACGAAATAGATTGGTAGGGAGGTTATACCATGAAGAAGTTTAGAATAAGTTTTTCAGGGTATAATAAAACCGATGTAAATGCCTTCGTAGCTGAAGTTATTACTGAATACGAAAATATTTTACAAAAATTACGGGAAAGTACCAAAGAAATGGAACGTCTAAACAAGGAACTGGAGCATTATAAATCTATAGAAAAATCATTACATGATACACTTTTAGTTGCTCAAGAGGCAACTGCTAATGCTCAAAAGGCTGCGATTAATGAAGGAAAAATAATTATCGAGGATGCTAAAGCTAATGCCTCTAAGATTGTTAATAATTCTTTAATAAAGGCTCAAAATATCGAAAGAGAAGCTGAAGATTTAAAGCGCAAAGTTGTTTCTTATAAAAGAAGGTTTATATCTTTAGTTGAGTCACAAATGGATGATGTAGATAAATTTGATGAAAGAATGTAGAGGTATAGTTGTATGAAAACTAGAGTGATTAGTGCTATTATATTAATATTAATTGTAGCACTACCTGTTTATTTAGGTGAGCAAGTTTATGCTTTTTTAATTGGCATTGTTTCTTTATTAGGTTTTAAAGAGTTATTAGATTTAAAAAAGACGCATCATAAAATACCTTTTTGTATGTGCGTTTTAGCAATTCTCTGTTTAATGCTTATTGTGTTTTCTAATTTTAATGGAGGATCACTTACACAAGGAATAACGTATAAAGCCCTAATATTTACTGTATTTGGTTTACTAACACCCATTATTATTTATAAAAAAGACCGATATACAGCTCAAGATGCTTTCTTTTTAATAGGAGCGGTTTTATTTCTAGGCTTAGGATTTAGTTCGTTTATTTTGGTTAGAGCAAGATCGGGAGGAAGAGGAGAATTAGGATTATTTATTTATCTTATTCTTATCCCAATTATAACTGATACGTTTGCTTATGTATTAGGAACTCTTTTAGGTAAACATAAAATGGCTCCGATTATTAGTCCCCATAAAAGTTGGGAAGGCTTTGCCTGTGGCTTAATAGCGGGTACCATTATTCCTTCACTTTACTATTTCCTTGCTTTAGATGATTTTACATGGAAAATTATTATTTTAACTGCTATACTATCTTTTGTAGGGCAAATAGGAGATTTAATATTTAGTAAAATAAAAAGAGAAAATGACATTAAGGATTATTCAAAATTGATTCCTGGCCATGGTGGTATTCTTGATCGTTTTGATAGTATGCTTGTTATTTTTGTGACATTTATTTTCTTATCATCAATATTATATTAAAAGGAGATTATTTTAAATGACATTTATTACTTCAGCAGTTTTATTTATTCTTAAGTTGTTACTATTATTATTTGTATTAGGATTAATTATATTAGTCCATGAATTTGGCCATTTTATGTGGGCCAAAAAATTTAAAGTATATATTTATGAGTTCTCAATAGGTATGGGACCTGTTGCTTTTTCTTGGAAAGGTAAAAAAGATAAAATAACTTATAATATAAGATGGATACCTATTGGTGGTTTTGTTTCTATGGCTGGCGAAGTTTATGACGATGATGATAAAATTCCTAAGAAGCAACTACTTTGCAATAAACCGTGGTATCAAAGACTAATTATAATGGTAGCAGGAGTTATGAATAACTTCCTTTTAGCTATTGTAGGTCTGATTGTTATTGCCTTTATTTGGGGTGGTGATCCCATTAAGCCAGTGATTGATAAAGTTTATCAAAATTCACCTGCAGCTGAAGCTCATTTAGAGTCCGGAGACGTTATTACTTCTATTAATGGTTATCAAGTTTCTAACTGGGATAAAGCGCGGGTTATCATGGTATATAAAAGCAAAAATGATTACACAACATTTACCATTAAGCATCAAAATGGCAAAAGTGAAAAAGTAAAAATTACACCAGGAGAATTTACCGATGAAGATACTGGCGAAAAACTAAATGGTTATGGTATTTCGATGTCTAAAGAAGATACTTCAGGCTTTTTTAAGCCCATTCTTTATGGCTTTAGACGATTTGGCACAATAATTGATTCATTTGCTTATACCATCTGGGGACTAATAAGCGGAAAAATTGGCTTTAATAACTTATCAGGCCCAGTGGGAATGTATAGTATGGTTGGCTCTGCTTTTGAATATTCTGCTGTATCGGAAGCTATTTGGTATATTATATTTTTAATTGCCTATTTATCAATTAATGTTGGCTTTATTAATATTTTGCCATTCCCAGCTTTTGATGGAGGTCACGTATTATTTCTTTTAATCGAAGCTATTTTCCGGCGAAAAGTAGATGCTAAAATTGAAAATATTTGTCATATGATAGGCTTTGTCTTAATATTCCTTCTTATGATAGCGGTTACTTTTAATGATATAGCTCGAATAATAGGTAAATTGTTCTAGTTTGCTTATTTCTTTTTGTCCTCGTAGCTCAGTTGGATAGAGTGAATGCCTCCGACGCATTAGGTCAAGGGTTCGACTCCCTTCGGGGACGCCAATATTGCTTTTATCTCCCTAAAATAGGGGATTTTTTATTAGCTAGATAGTTTCAAACACACTTCTAAACACACTTTTTTATAATCTGTTTAATAAATTAGTAACATTATCAAGTTCATTTTTAAACATATGAGTATATGTATTTAAGGTAATAGATATATTGCTATGGCCTAAATATTTACTAACTAAAGCAATAGTTGCACCTTTATTGATTAAGAGTGATGCACAACTATGTCTAAAATCATGTACTCTTATTCTTTTTAAATTTGCATTATCACAATAATTATTTTTTCTTTTTTGAATTGTCGTTTCTTTAAAAGGTTCTGTATTACCAAAAACAAACCAATTGTCAGAATAATCTTTATAGCTTATAGCCTTTTTATACATTGTTTTTAAGTCATCGACAACTTTTTTTGTCATAGGCAGTATTCTATTACTTTCTTTAGTTTTTGGACTTGAAATAGTCCATTTTTCACCCTTAATCTTTGTAGTTAAGGTTTTATTAATATTTATTTCATTGTTTTCAAAATCAATGTCATTCCAGGTTAAGGCTTGAGCCTCTCCTTGCCGTAACCCATTAAAATAAAGTATTTCAAAAAAAGTATGGTAATCATGGTCTTTAATTACTGCATCAAATTTTAAATATTCTTCATATGTAAAAAATAACATTTCTTTTTTTCTCTCGTTAGTATTTTTAAATGGTTCAATATATGTCAATAAAGCTTTACTAGTATTATAGTATTTATTGGAATAAATTATAATTTGTTTTAGTAATCCTAGAATTTTATTATTATAATCTGTAGTAAAGTTTAAATTTTCAATATAAGTAAGCAACTTTTTATAATCCGCCAGATTTAATTCGTTTATTTTTTTATTTTTAATAGAAGATAAATGGCCATATAAATAACCATTTTTTATAATAGTTTGCTTTTTGTAAGTTTTAGATTTTGCAAGTGATAATTCTTGGTATACCTGATCTATCGTAATATTAGCTGTACAAATATCAGAATTAGCAATTTTTATTCTATATCGAGCTTCTTCGCTTGTTGCTTCTTTTAATGTTTTAAATTTTTGCGATGTATAGTCATGTAATTCTCCAAAAATATCTTTATACTTTATTCTAAAAAAATATTGTCTACCATCTTTTGTAGAAATTTTACTTTTATAAACCGCCATAAAATCATCCCTTTCTATTTGATTTTGGGATAATCTATGCTAAAATAATACATGGAAAATCCCATTTAGTCGTGTGGTTTTCTATTTTCCCTTACTTGTTCGAGCGAGTAAGGGATTTTTTATTTTAATAAAAATTTTATATATCTATCTGCTTCATCTTCATAATATTGAATTACTTACTATTTTTAC
This sequence comes from uncultured Bacilli bacterium, assembly GCA_947598485.1. GTDB lineage: Bacteria > Bacillota_I > Bacilli_A > RF39 > UBA660 > UBA6448. The sequence goes on from CANQFJ010000005.1 coordinate 6,688, forward strand.
TTTGCTTATTTATTGAAAGTTTGATTATTATGTAAGCTATTATAATCATAGGTATATTTAATATGATTTGTAACAATATATAATTTTTTATGAATAATGATAAAAATGCACAAAATAATATTAAATAAAAGTAAATAACTAAGCCAATTGCAAAAATAAAAATTATAAAAAAATAAAATGTTGAAAAACTAAAATCAATTTCTTTTTTAATTGTTATTATAAATGGTATAAGATAAAGCGCTGTATATATAATTGTATAATATAATATTAATTTATCTTGTGTCATAATTTTGTCCTTTTTTCTCTAGCAATTCCAATAATTTTAACAGGTAAATTAGATATTTGTTCTTTATTATAAAAGGTAGGCAAAAAATTATCTTGATTATTTAAATTTAAAGGTACTAACGTTATACCAGATTCACTAATTGTTACATTTTTAAAAGTAGCATCAAAACCATTTACCATAACAGCACAATCTTTATTGTTAGCGATTGTATAATCGTTTGTTTGCTCGAAAATTACTGTATCGCCTTCGCTATATTTTGGGTACATACTATCTCCACTAATTTTTAAACCGTAGAATTTTTTATTACCTTTAGTCCATTCTTTCGGAATATCAACATATTCTAATATGTCTTGTTGTGCCTCAATAGCTATTCCGGCTTTAATTGTTCCTAGTACAGGTATTTGTATAGTGTCTGATGTAGTAGGTATACTTATTGCATTGTCATAAATAATAGAAGAACCTATTAATTTTTCCAATGAAACACCAAAAAAATTTGCTATTTTTATAACATCGGTCATAATCGGACTTCTTTGGCCTAATTCCCACTTTCCTATGGTAGAGTAATCTTTTCCTAATTTTTCGGCTAGCTCTTGCTGAGTTAATTTTTTTTGCAATCTTAATTGTTTAAGATTAAAAGCAAAATTATTTTCCATTTCCCCTCCTTTTGATAGTATTATACCCTTTAATTGACAAATTATCAATAAAAATAAGACAAATTGTCAAAAAACAGTTGACGCAAGACAAATTGTCTTATATAATGGAGACAGATAGGAGGAAAAATGAATACGAATAAAGTTATTAAGAGTATTAGAGGGCAAAGATTATTAACACAAGATAATATAGCTGAAAAGCTCGGTGTTTCTCGGCAAGTTTACAATAGCTATGAAAATGATTTATTGCATTGTGATTTAGACTTAATAATGAAAATTTTAAATGTTTTACAAGCTGATTCAAGTGAAATTGATAGCTTTTTAAATGCTCTTAAACAAGACTATCTGTCTTATAATTTAATTGAAAAAACATAAATTTTTTTAACAAGTGATTCTTAAAAAAGGAGAAAAAATGGAAAAGAAAGAACCAACAAATATAGATATATTTCAGTGTATTTTAGAATTAAGTAAGAGATTATTTGATCAAAAAAAAATAACTATATGGTTGATAGTTATTTCGATAATAAATTTACTTTTATGCTTAATACAAATGATATTGATTGTAGTGTAAGGAGAAAAAATGGAAAAAATTAGAACGCTTATATTAACCATCTTAAGTGAGTTTGAGGTTTCATATGAAACTTGGTTAATGTTAAAAGACCAAATTGATATTAGATATAAAAGTGAAAGCTTAAAAACTAAAATAACGAAAGATTAGAAAATCTTATCGTTATTAAATTCAACGTCTAATTCTGGGATATATTGAATGAAAATTGAATTAATATAATATTTCTTACCATTATGAATTATTTCAACAAATTTAGGAGTAGGAAATAATTCTGGGGAAGCAATATTGTAATTCATACCATCAATTGTATCTTTATCTTCTAATGTTATCCAAGAGCCGTTGATATGAGCAATAACTTTTATGTTAGTCACCTCCTGATAAAAATTATAAGTTAGTAGGTAATAATTATCAATTAAAACCACACGACTAGAAAGGAGAAGAACAAACTAATCAATCATCAAATGATAGTTAAGGAGAGAATATGATATCTAATTATTTAAAAGAGTACTTTAAAGAAAATGATATTAGCCAATATGAAGTGGAAAGAAGAACAGGAATTAGTCAAAGCAAAATTAATTTATCATTAAATGGCAAAAGAAAACTTACGGCTGATGAATTAATAAAAATAGCACTAGTATTTGACATAGATTTAAACAAAATAAAAGAAATCATTTAGTCGCTAAACTTACAATGATTTCTAATGAGCAATTCACGGAAGGAAACTATCCTAGTAAAATAGTAACCTTACGGTTTAATACTGAATTTATTGCAGATGTTGTTCCGTTACCAGCAATTTTTTGTAACACGATAATTGTAAACGCGGTCATTGCTTTAATTTACGTGAGGCAATGTACTCACCCATATTTTTACAAGTTTTGCTTCTTAGTTTTGGATTTTGGCATCCCTACCGTATTACTAGTACGGTAGTTGCAATAACTTAACATTTACGAGTTTTCTCTCTTGTAAGTTAATAAACTTGCCCCATAGCTGTTAAGACTTAATCCATCATTAATTAATCTCATTATTAATTAACTTGTTAAGCATTCAGGCAGGGCAAGCGTAAAAATTCTGCTAATTTTAACAATTGGCATCATCTCCATTTCTTGCCACTAGGGCACTTAAAGTATATCAATTAATAATTAGAAAATCAAATCAAAACCACACGACTAGAAAGGAGAATTAATTTTGTCAAAAACAAAAGAAGAAATATTAAATCAACTTTATATATCATCGAAAGATTTAAAAATATTGATCCCAACATATGGAATTGATAAATGCAGAACCATTATAAAGGAAGTAAGAGATGAAATGCATGAAAAAAAATATTATGTTCCAATATCAAAGCCTAAATTGGCTTTAACAAGATTAGTTAGAAAAAAACTTGGAATATAGGAAAGGAAATAATTATGAAAAAGATAAACAAGACTAATTTAATTTATGTAGCAGCTATATTATATGGCTCTTTAGTAACTATAGGTAATGCTTTAGTATCCATGGCTAACAATATGTATACCATATCAGATTTAGCAATAGATATGCTTTATTTTGTCGGTGTATATATGTTTATTGAAGTTCTACATATGGACACAAAAAAAGAGAATTAATACCACAAAAAAATCAATTCTCTAGAAATAATTATAAACATTTTTAGAGAAAAAATCAAATATTAGGGGGTAGCTTTAGACACTAGAAGAAAGGAAATAAATGAATAGCTTTACGATTTATGTAGAATATATGGATTTAATAACATTACTGCCTAAAAAAAGAGACCAGGAAGAACTGCTATTCGCTATTTGCAAATATATGCTTTATGGCGAAGAGCCAAATCTAAATGATGATCAAATGAAAATCTTTAAGAATCTAAAAAGGCCATTAGATAAGAGTAAAAACAAAAGCAAATTGAAATCAAAACAAAACCAAAATGAAATCAAATCGAAATCAAATGAAAATCAAAACAACAACAACTTCGAAACACATCAAGATGTAGATGTAGATGTTAATGTATATGTTAATAATAATTTATTTAATTATATACAAAAAGAATTAAATAGAACTTTATCTAGTAGTGAAATAGAACTTATTAATACCTGGGAAGACAATGATATTACAAGACATGCAATAAAAGAAACTGCATTAGCAAGAGCAACAAGTCTAAAGTATACCGAAAGAATTTTAGAAACTTATAAGTCAAAAGGTTTAAAAACTTTAGCAGAAATTGAAAGGTATGAAAAAGATTTTCGAGAAAAGAAAAGTAATAAAAAGCCAACTTGGTTTGACAAAGACATAAAAGAAGAATCTGCTTCAAATGAAGAACAAGAAGAACTCAATGAGTTATTAAGGGAGTTTAAATGAAAACACAAAGAGAGGTAGTATTAGATCATTTGATTAAATTTGGCAATATATCAACTATCGAGTGTTACGATAAATACAAAATAACGGACTTGCAACATGCAATTATGGAACTTAGAAAAGCAGGATATTTAATAATCGATAAATGGGAAAAACCAAAGAATACAAATGGCTACTCAAGAAAATATAAAAGATATTTTTTAGGAAGGAAATATGAAGAATAGAAATTTATCAGGGGAATTTGGTGTATTTCATTTCATCAAAAGAAGAAGAAAAAAACAAGCTTATGATATGGCAACAGCGGTAAAAATAGAACTTGAAAAGGTTATAGAGCCTTTTAAAAACGATTTAGGATTTACGTCAGACACTTTAATTAATAATTGGAATCTAGAAAATGAAATCAGCAACTTAAAGGCAAAAATAAAAGACAAAGATAAACAAATCGAAATTTTAAAAATCCAATTAGAAGATGCTTTACAAAGTGTAGAGGGTTATAAAGCTAATCAAGAAAAGCTTAATGAATATTTACAAAAAGCAGTTGAGCTTATAAAGGGTATCAATGAAAAGCTTTTAGGAGAAGTTAAAGTTACCCGGTTGAAAGATGATAAGACAAAATCAACTCAAAAAATAGAATTAAAAAGCGGAGCTAGGACTAGCAAAATTATAAAGAAAGTGAAGGATAAATAAGAATGAATAATGTTGTTTTAGTAGGTCGAATAGTAAAAGATCTAGAAATTGAAGAAAACGAAAGCAAAAAGGTTACCACAGTAACAATTGCAGTAAATAGACCATTTAAAAATGCTGACGGGGAATATGAAACTGATTTTATACCATGTAGATTATGGGATAGCATAGCTACTAATACATGTGAATATTGCAAAAAAGGCGATGTTATAGGAGTTAAAGGGAGAATCCAATCTGATGATTCAGGAGCTTATGTAATTGCAGAAAGAGTAACGTTTTTAAGTAGTAAAAAAGCAGATGAGGAGAAAGCAAATGGAGAAAGTTAAAGAGCCCACGCCAAAACAAGAAACTGGTATTAATGTAGAAGACATAAAAAAATTAAATTTATATGAAAAGCTACTTCTAATAACAAATGAAGTTGGAGTAATTGAAAAAAACTTGAATGTTCAAGTGAATAAAAATAATAGCTATAAAGCGGTTAGTGAAAGAGATGTACTTGATGCTGTAAAGCCTATTGAACAAAAATACAGAGTATATAGCTATCCATACTCCAGAGAAATTATTGATTATGGAACATTACAAAAAGAAACTGAATTTGATGGGAAAATAAGTCGAACAAATACGCTTTATATGAGAGTTCAAATCACATATCGTTTTGTAAATATTGATAATCCTGAAGAATTTATTGACGTAGTTAGTTATGGCGATGGATTAGATACAGGAGATAAAGCACCAGGTAAAGCAATGACTTATGCTGATAAATATGCACTTTTAAAAGCTTATAAGTTATCAACCGGTGATGATCCTGATAAAGACCCTAGCCCAGAAAACGGCTATTCCAAAACTACTACAAAGAAAATAACTAAAGCTACAGCAAGACAAGTTGAAGTTTTGTCGAAAGTTTATGTAGGGGATAACTTAACAAAACTACTTCAAGCAAATAATATTGAAAAATTGGAAGATTTAAGTGTGACAAAAGCAAGTGAACTTATAAAAAAATTAAATGAAAGAAATGAGGCAAAAGAAAATGAATAATGAATTAGTAAAAATTGAAGATAACAAAATAGTTATTGCAGAAGAAGTAATACAACAAATTAAGGATTTTACAAAACTTAAAGAAGAGTTTGATTTAAAAGAAAAAGAACTTAAACAAGATCTAAAAGAAGCTATGGAAAAATTGGGATTAAAAAAATTTATAGTAAATGGTTTATGTGCGACTATTAAAGAGGCAACTACTAGAAAATCTCTAGATACAACAAGAATCAAGAAAGAAATGCCAGATATTTATGAAGAGTATTTAAAGGAAACTCCAGTTTCAAGTTCTATAACTTTAACAATAGCTGACTAATGGTTGAATTTATCGAGGAAGGTCATATTTATTTGATTGATGGAGTGATTGTTCCAAGCGTGAGCGAACTTCTTCACTTCATCTTCCCTAATAAGTATGCAAACATAGACGAAAAAATTCTTAATAGTAAAGCTAATTATGGATCTATTGTTCATAAAGCCATTGAATGTTATGAGCAAAAAGAAACTTTACCAGAATTAGATTTGAACCAAGAGTTTAGTTTAAATCAATACGTAAAAATTAAAAGTAAAAATAATCTAAAAGTTCAAGCTCAGGAGCTAATGATTTATTACAAAAAATTATATGCGGGAAGGCTGGATATGATTGCTATCGTTAATGATGCATTAAGTCTTTTAGATATAAAAACGACCGCTACACTTGATAAGGAGTATTTATCTTGGCAATTAAGCTTTTACGAACTCGCTTACATGTCAATGTATGGCACACCACAATTTGAAAAATTATATGCGATATGGTTGCCAAAAAAAGACTATGGACAATTAGTAGAAATTGAAAGAAAGCCTTTAAATGAACTTTTAAGGGTAATAAAAGAATTTAACGAAAGAAAGGAAAATGAAAAATGAGAGAAGAAATGGGAAATCAAATAAGAGCTCTAGCACTTTATTATTTGCTAGATGAAATGAATAAAGAAGAAATAGAGGTGCCTTTTAAATACATAGAAAAGTTAAGGAAAACCGATGAAGATTGTGGAATAGGAATTTCTATGAGTAAAGAAGTCGTAATCATTAAAAGAACTTCTAAAGATAAAGATGAAAAAAGTGAAAAAGACAAATTTAAAGAATTTCTTATGGATTTAATAAAAGATTTATGATGACTTTCACAGGAACTAAAGCCGAAATAAACCAATTTTTATATAAACTCGATAAAGATACTGTCTGGGATATAAAAATCGATAAGCATAGGGAAAAACGAAGCCTAGAGGCTAATGCGTATAGTTGGGTTTTACAAAATGAAATTAGTAATGTATTAAGACTATCAAAAGAAGAAGTGCACTTTCAAATGTTAAAAGACTATGGCCAACGAGATTACATAAGTGCACTTGCTTCTGTAAATATTGCTAACTATTATGACTACTTTGAAGAAAAGAGTACATTTAAACAAAACGGCAAACTTTTTAAAAGCTATGTTATCTATCGAGGAACGCATACCTACGATTCGAGAGAAATGAGTATCTTTATAGATGGAGTTGTTCAAGAAGCTAGAAATTTAGGTATAGAAACTTTAGAAGATAGAGAAATAGAAAAGTTAATAAAGGAGATGGAAAAGTGAACAAAGTTATTTTAACAGGAAGATTTACAAAGGATCCTGAATCAAGAATGGCCGGTAATGTTGAAGCATCGACATTTAGACTAGCTTGTGATAATGGATTTGTTGATAAAAATGGAGAGCGAGATGTAGAGTTTATTGAGTGTATAGCATTTAATAAAACCGCTGAAATAATCAATAAATATTGCCAAAAAGGTTCATTAATATCAGTACAAGGAAGAATTAAAAATAGTTCATATGAAAAAGATGGAGTAAAAAAATATTCTTCAAGAATTGTTGTTGAACATCTAGAATTTTTAAGCAGTGCCAAGAGTAACGAATCAGCATCAGAACCACCTAAGATAGAAGAAACTGGAGGCGAAGATCCATACGCAGCATTTGGTAATGAGGTTGAAATAGACCCTAACGACTTACCATTTTAGAGGTAATTATGGATAAAGATTATAAACAACTTTATGAATTGGAAAAAAGTAATAATTTAATATTAAATTCTAAATTACAAAAAGAGAAGAAGGATAATCAAAAAATTGTTCAAGAACTTAATCGGAAAATAAAAGAGTTAGAGGAGCAAATATATAAACTTAAAAACAAGCAATTATCGATGGAGGAGTAATGACAGGTATTGAACTTTTAGAAGAAATTAAAAGTGGAAATATAAAAAATGGTACGACAATTGTAGTTTACGCACGACAAGAATTGACAACTAGTTTGGTGTATGATGGCAATTTGAAATGGAAACCGGGAACCTTTAATACAAGTATGTTATGGGACGAAGAGTTCTTATTTTACCCAATTGTTGATAAAGAAATTGATTGGAAAATAATAAGAGGAATATCTGATACGGAGATTAAAAGTCTGGCGGATTCTGAATTAATAGAATTACTCATTTTAAATCAAAGAGACATAATTGAAAATCAACGATATTTAAAAGCTAAAATGGAGGAACTAAATGAGTAATTCCTTTTTAGATTACATACTTACAAAATACAAGCTTGATGAAGATATTGACAACTTTTTAGAGAGATTAATAAGAAATGAATTAACCTTAGAAGAAAGAGAAAATGTAGTTAATTACTTGAGATACACTTTAAATGAAGCAAAAAGGTTCATAGAAAGGATAAAAAAGGATGAATGAAGAAATAAAAAAGGAATTTGAGAAACTATATACTCATGGCATTTGGCTTGAATTTTCGAATGCTGAAGGAAAGATGCTCGATCAATACATCAAAAATCTTGAAAAGGAAAATAAGCAGTTAAAAGAGCAATTAAGGTTAGATGAGTGGGAGGATATAGAAAAAATAGAATTTAAACCAAGAAAAGTTCAAAATGCCATAAATAAACTTATTAAAAACCAAAAATACTTAAAAGAAAGACTAGATAGTAAAAATGAAAATTGATTTATTAGAATATATAGGATATTTAATAGGTGATACAAGTTGGTATGGTGAAACTAATCACGATGATATATCAGCAAGAAATTTAAAAACTTTAGATAATGTTTTATCTGAAATAGAATATATAAGAGATTATTTATTAACTAGGTTATATGAACACCGAAATTATAGACAAGGTAATGCTTCTGCCGAACATTTACATAGACTTGCTATGAGTATTTTAGAAAGACACGGAGAAAAGTTGGAGGAAAAATAAAATGGAAGAATTTCATTCAGTAATAGCTCAAGATGGATTTGGACATGTTGTAGATGAAAATGGGGAATATTACCAACCTACAATTAAAACAGCAAGAAATGATAATTCTAAAGTAGAATATGACATCAACATTTATGGTAATTTAATGATTATTGATAATGAAAAGCAAAACATTAAAGTAGTTGAAGTGCCAAGCATTAAAAAACTATTTGATGAAAAACAGCAACTTATTTCTTTCTTAAAAAATAAAATAAAAGAATACAAACTTTGTTTTCCAGAAGTTGTAAAGGCACTTCAAGAAGTCATAGATTTCATTAATAAAGGTGGTAAAGAATGAAAACAAATGGATTAGTTTATGCAATATGTAGAAATAATATAGATCCTATGGATGATAAAAATATAGGCTTAATTATAGGAAAGTATTATGTAGTAGATGAAATATGGATAGGGCAAAGTCATTCTTCTATCAAAATAGGCGATAAATCATATAATTCGATATTATTTGATTATTTTGATTTAAATGGTACACCATTAAATATTTATAAAGAGTATTCTCCATATAAAAATTATGAAATTAAAGGTTGTAAAGAATGAAAGAAGATCAAGAATATATTAAATTTTTGAAATTAACTAGAGCTTTATTTAACAAATACAATTTAAAGCAAATTAATTTCAATATTTACACAATAAACGATGGAAATGGTAATGAAAAAACTTTATTAGAAGTTAAAATAAAAGACAATAATAATTTAACTTTAGAAGATGGATATTACGATATCTTATTAGGTGGTAAAGAATGAAAAAAATATTTAATAATAAAAACTTTATAACAGTTGTAGGTACAATTTTATATATGTTAATTTGGATTTTATGCTTCGTTGCCAGTTTATTTATTTATAGATGGCTAATTAAATTCATAATATGGTAGGTGGTAAAGATGAGTGAAGAAGAGAAAATAAAACAATTTGAAGAAGAACAATTAAATAAATTGCTTATAGAGTTAAGAGATATTAATAATTTTAAAGGCTTTGAAAATGGTGCTTTTAAGTATAATTTAGGTAAATATCAAGCTGATTTATTATTAGAACACATTAATCAATTACAAAATGAACATAATATTTTAACTGAATTTGAAAAGTGGCTTGAAAAGAAAAAGAAGAAATTAGATACTTCAAATGATTTTGATAGATATGCAAGATTAATTATTATTGAGTGTTTAGATAAATTACAAGAATTGAAAGGTGATAAAAATGAACCGTAGGGCTAAATATGCAAGTGGTAGTTGGTACCAATATCTTCTACCAAAGAGATTAACAATAGGTAAAGTAAGAATTTATAGATGGTTAAACTTCTTTTGGAGATGGAAAGATAAGGAGTGATAAATAATGAATAAAGATATTACATTGGAAGATTTAGGATACGAGGAAAGAGAAGAAACAACATCAACTTGTTGTATAAAATCATACATCAACTATAATACAATGCAAATTATATATTTTGATTATGATAAGCAAATAGATATTGATAAATGTATTATGACAATAGATTTATTACAAGCAATATATAATAAATGCAAAGATTTAGGGTGGTTAGATGAATAAAAATGAATTTATAGAAAAATTATCTAGCCTAGAACATGATAGATGGTGTAGCTGGCAAAAATATTTACATAGTTGCTGTGTTAAAAATGAAGATGGTAGTTTAACTATACCCAAAATTTTAGCAGAACGATGGGAATATGAAATGAACACAAAATATAAAGATTTGCCTTACGAAATTCAAGAAAGTGATAGAAAAGAAGTTTATAAGATGTTTTCCACAATTAATGAATATTTACAACACCAATTAGAAGAAGACAAGGTTATTGAAGATATTTTAAAGAAAACAGAGCATGTATATAATATACTCAACAAATATAAAGAAAATCATATTATTTGCTTTGATAAGGATCTATGGGGACTATATAAACGCATGGATAAAGAATTAGCAGAAATATTAGAAAGAGGAAAAAATGGAATCTAGATGGTGCTATGGCTGTGGAGAAACTAAACCTCTAATTTCTAAATATTGGGCCTGGGCTAATAAAGAGCATACTAGATTTAGAACTAAGTGTAGAAAATGTACAAATTATGATAGTAAATTATCTCATGCAATTGCTAGAGCTAGGAAGAAAGATTTATTGGATAAGAAAGTGAAATAAAATGAAGGAAAAATTATTAAAAATAATTAATCATTACGGAGTAATTCCCCAATTAAAATATCTTCAATCAGAAGTGTTTGAATTAAATGAGGCAATTATTAGGCACGACCAAGAGTGTTATCCTAATGATGAAGCAACAGAACATATAGCCGAAGAAATAACGGATGTTTTGGTTATGATTAGACAGTTTAAAGAATACTATGGTATTTCAAATGAAGATTTAAAGAAAATCACAAATTATAAAGTCGAAAGACAACTTAAAAGGATCGAGGAAGAAAAATGAAGTTAAAAAAAGAAGTTAAAATAGATGGAATTAGATATAATGAACAATTTGAAAATAATTGTTATAAGATAGGAGATTAAATATGAAAGAAAATATAAAGCAGTTAAAAGATATATACGATATGGAATATTATTTGCAATATGAATGTTATTGCCCAGGAGAAATATATTCATTTGATCGATTCTTTTTCCGAGTGTTTGATAAAAACGACAAATGTGAATTTATTGGAAAAGCTGATAAAAATAATATTTTAACAAATGGCAATTACAGTGTCATTTTTGTAATTGCCGAACATGAAGATGGTGCTCAATTATTAATTATTGCTGTAAACGAAGAGGCCGAGAAAATAGGAGATATAGTAAGAGTTGATCCTACCGAAAATAATATAAAATTAGTTAAAGAGGTTATAGAGAATAATAAAACAAATTTAAAATGGGATGAATTTAAAGAGGGTGAAACCGAAAAACATTTAAAAGAACTACTAAAATTATCTAATGGTTTAGTAATGGTAGATTAAGTGACTATAAGATAGGAGGTTTAATGGAATTAAAAAAAGAACTAACTATAAAAGAAATTTTTGATGAGATGGCATTTCTTAAAAGTAAGCTAATAAGATTAGCAGAAAAATATAATAGATCATTAATTACAGTATCAGCGGTTACATGGAAGGATATAATCACAAGTGGAGGTAAAAAGGGAGATATAATGTTAAACAGGACCATAAAAAAAGATAAATTACACGATGAATTTGATATAGTAAAAGAATCATATGATAGTTACAAAGCTGAAGCTATAGATAAAATTAAAGATATGCTTTCTAAGAAAAGCACAGGCTATTGTATAGTTTATTTTAGAGACCAGCTAAAGTGGAAATGGAAAGACATCTGTAAGTTATTTAATTATAGCTTAAGGCAATGCCACCGATTATATAAAACCGAAAAAGATAAATGACACATAATGGCACACAATGTCATATTGATTAGTTGTATTATGATATTATGAGATAATTATAATCTCATTTTCACTTCCGGAACTTAATAGTTCCTTTTTTATTTGAGGCATAAAGGTTATTAAAAAAAACTTTTCATTTATAATATCCGATAGTCTTTATAAAAACCCTAGTATTCTATTTATTATTTTCCTTTATGCCTGAAACAAGAAAGTGATGATATATGAGTTACATAGACTACGATTGTGGATTAGAAGAAACCATAGATAAAGAAATAGACGAAGATTAACTAGAAAGGAAGCAAGTATATGGCCCAAGGAGTAAAAACTGATAATAAAAAAATAGCCGAAATTATAACTAGCTATACACTAACCAACAACTATAATAAGACTGCTAAAGAACTTGGCGTATCTGCTAACACTGTTAAAAATATTATTAATAAGCAAAAGAAAGAAAATGGTGAAGCTTTTGCGAAACTTTGCGAAGAGAAAAAAGAACTATTTGAAACCAAAGCAAATAGGATCATTGATAAGGCTTTAGAATTAGTAGAAGATAGAATAGATACTGCTAAAGAGAATCAAGATGCCTTGGAAGAAATAATTCAAATGGTATGGGAACAAGATAAAAAAAATTTAAATGAAACCCAAAAGAAATCAATTGTAAACAAGATTAGTAAGATGCAATTAAATAGTTTATCAGAGTTAACAACTGCTTTAGGAACACTATACGATAAAATGAGATTAGCTAAAGGCGAATCAACTGTCAATGATAAGTTTGAGGTAAATATTAAAGTGGTAGACTGATGGACTTAACAATAACTAAAAAGCAACAATTATTTATTAATTCTCCTGCATTTGAAACTTTATTCGGAGGTGCAGCAGGTGGAGGTAAGAGCTATGGACAATTAGTCGATAGCTTTTTATATGCATTAAAGTACCCTAAAAGTAAACAAATTATCTTCCGTAGAACTTTCCCTGACTTAGAGAAAACTCTAGTAAGGGTAAGCCTGGAACTCTATCCAAAGTCAGTTGCTCAATATAACTCAAGCAAACATACTTGGACATTTAAAAATGGTTCAATTATAGATTTTGGCTATATAGATAGTGAGAAAGATGTTTACCAATATCAATCAGCAGAATACGATGTTATTAGATTTGATGAATTAACACATTTTACTGAATATATGTATACATATATGATTTCAAGATGCCGTGGAGCAAATGGCTATCCTAAAGCAATAAAAAGTTCTACTAACCCAGGAGGTATTGGCCATACTTGGGTTAAAAAGAGATTTATTGATATAGGAGCTCCTAATGAAGTTCACGAATGTGAATTAGATAGTGGTAGTACAGTTACAAGGATATTTATTCCAAGCCTAATAGCAGATAATCCATTTATTCTCAATAATGATCCTGACTATATAAAAAGGCTTGATAACTTATCTGAAAAAGACCAAAAAGCATTAAAATATGGCGACTGGGATATATACGATGGCCAATACTTTAATGAATTTGCGAGGAGAATACATGTATGCAAGCCATTTGCTATACCAGAGCATTGGAACAAGTACATATCTATGGATTATGGGCTTGATAAGTTCGCAGTTTTATTTTTTGCAATCGATGAAAAAGGTACAGCCTATATCTATAACTATATTCATAAAGAGAATCTTATTGTATCTGAAGCTGCTCAAACTTTAAAAAGTTATATGAGAAAAGATAGATTTAGAGATATATATGCTCCAAGTGATTTGTGGGGAAGAAACCGTGATACAGGTAAAAGTACATACGAAATATTCCTAGATAACGGAATTAACTTAACTCAAGCAAGCCGAGATAGAATACCTGGATGGTTAGCGGTTAAAGAGTGGCTAAAAGTGTTAAAAGTAAGAGATGAACAAACTGGACAGGTAAAAGAAATTAGCCATTTGGTTATCTTTGACACGGTAGAGCCATTAATTGAGTATCTACCACAAATACAACACGATGAAAAGAATCCTAATGATTGTGCAATAGAACCGCATGAATTAACACATATATGCGATGCACTTAGATACTTTTGCATAAGCAGAACTAATGCAGCTAGGCCAATTGTTAATAAAGAAGATACATTTACCGATATATTTAAAGACACTTCTCATTATGTTGACTATGGGGAAGAAATAAAAGTAATTTAGAAAGGAGTTTATCAATGGAAACAATAATAACATGTGCCTTATTTGGCACTTTTATTTTGCTATCTTTTACTCTTGGATTGCATTATGGATCTAAAGTTAAAAACAATCAAACTATAGATCTCCCTAGTGCGTTAAAACCAATAAAAACTATAAAAGAACAAAAAGAGCAAAAGGAAGTAAAGAAGCAAATAGACATTGAACAGGAAATAGAAAGAATTAATCTGGAGAACATAGAAAATTACAACGGAAGTGAAATAGGGCAACAAGAATTTCCAGATAGGAGGTAATCATAGTGGATACTAAAGAACTGCAAGAAACTAGAATTTGGGATTTATATGAGAAACATGTTAATTTTATGCATCAAAAACATATATATTCCGATACTGATTTAAACAACCGTATGTACAATGGCGACCAATGGTATGGATTGAAACTTAAAGATGCTGAAAAGATACAACTAAACTTTATAAAGCAAGTAGTAAAACAAAAAGTATCTACTATTACTTCTAACTTGTTTGCAATAAATTATAGCCCTGAAAATGTGGAAAACCCAGACTTTTATGATATGGCTCAAAAGACATGTGATTTGCTTAATAAAAAAGCTTCTAAAGTATGGGACAAGGACTACATGGATAAGAAGATAAAAAAAGTAGCAAAAAAAGCTGCAATAAATGATGAAGCTATAATCTATGTTACTTACGATTTTGAAAATAATAGTCCCTTAAATGAAGTCCTTTCAAAAAATGATGTAATGTATGGAAATGAAAATGAAGATGAAATCCAATTACAACCTTATATTTTGATTAGACATAGAATGACTTTAATTGAGATAGAAAACATTCTTAAAGAAGAAGGATTATCAGAGGAACTTTTAAAACTAGTATCTACTGATAATGACAATTCTACTGCAGCAGGTTTAGATGCTAAATTTGAAGTAGAAGATAAAGTTTGGGTGATTACTAAACTATACAGAAAAGATGGAACTATTCACTTTAGCCAAGCTACTAGATATGTAGATCTAAAAAAGGATAGAGATACAGGCTTAACATTATATCCGCTATCTCATTATAATTGGGAAGATGAAGAAGGAAATGCTAGAGGAGTAGGAGAAGTAAGGAATCTTATTCCTAACCAATTAGAAGTAAATAAAATAGCAATGAGAAGAGCTATTACTTCTAAAAACATTTCTTATCCACAAAGAGTAGTAAACGAAAATGCAGTTGCTGATAAAGGCAGTGTTAATAAAGTTGGTGCAACAGTATGGTTTAAAGATATGGGGAATACTAAAGCAAGCGATGTGTTTATGACTACTAGCCCTGGCCAAATAGGTGTTGATAGTGAAAAGCTACAAAGTGAACTTATTACCTTATCTAGAGATTTAAACAACGCCGGAGATGCTACAACTGGTAATATAGACCCAGAGAGTGCAAGTGGTAGAGCTATTCTAGCTGTACAAAATGCACAAAATCAACCTTTAACTGAGCAAACAATAGGCCTAAAGTTCTTTATAGAAGATTTAGCCCGAATTTGGTTTGATATGTGGAAAACCTATGCTTCTGATGGCCTTCAAATTGAAGTGGAAAATACCGATGCTACAACAGGCCAAACTTCTTTAGCACTTCAAACGATTCCAAGTTATATTTTAGAAGAATTAAATGCAAGTGTAAAAGTAGATATAACACCTAAAGGTGCTTACGATAAATACGCTCAAGAACTTTCATTAGAGAATATGTTTACTAATGGCAAAATAACTTTTGAGGAATATGTTGATTCACTAGATCCAGATAGTGTTATGCCAAAGGCAAAACTAGAAAAGATTATGAGAGATAGACAAGAAGCTCAAAGACAAATCGATGAGATAGAACAACAAGCTCAAGCAATGAAAAACCAATCTCAAATGGAAATGTTTAACCGAAGTGAAATAGAAAATATTGCTAATCAAGGCAATCAGTTAATAAATCAAGCTATGCAAGAAGCTTAACACTACTTATGAGTAGTGTATTGATAATGTAGGTATACAAAAACATAATATCTATATTATCAGTACAGTGCTTATAAATAGCACTATCATATTGCCAATATCGGCATTATGGTCTGAACTCGATAGAAATATCGGGTTTTATTTTGGTCTAATGCGTGAAGACCTTACCAAAAAAACTGTGAGTAAGTGAAGCAAAACACTTAACAAAAAAATAGGAGGAAAATATGGAAGATGAAATCCAAAATGTAGTTGAAGAAACCACTGAAAATACTGTGGAACAACCAGCAGAAGAAGTTGTTGAAGGTGCGGAGTTATCAAACGCCGCTGAAGCAGAGGAAACAACTGCTGAAGAAACTAAAGAAGATAACAAAGGCCGCTATATGACTGAGGAAGACATTAATAAGCTAGTAGATCGAAGAGTTGCTAGAAAGATGTCTAAACTTGAGGAAGATTATGATAGGCGAATGGCCGATTATAACGATACCAAAGCCATATTAGAGGCGGGATTAGGAACTTCTGATATAAAAGAAGCTAATCAAAAGCTAAGAGAGTTTTATCGTGGAGAAGGCTATGAAGTGCCTGACTATAAACCAACTTATACTAAACGAGAAAATAAAATCTTAGCAGAAGCAGAAGCAAATGAATTTATTGAAGATGGTTACGATGCCATGCTTAATGAAGCTAATAAGTTAGCTGCAAAAGGCTATGACAATATGGATGAAAGAGAAAAAATCATTTTCACTAAATTAGGAGAAAAGCTTACTGCTGAAAACGATAAAAAAGCTCTTCGCCAATTAGGTGCTAAAGAAGATTTAATTAATGATGAAAATTTCAAAGAATTTAGAAATCAATTTAAGTCCAATACACCTATGGAAAAAATATATGCCTTGTATAAAGGCATTCAACCTAAAACAAAGGTTGAAAATCCAGGTAGTATGAAAAATACTCCTACAAAAGAAGCTAAAGATCGATATACCGATGAAGAAATAGCAAACCTTACCTTAGATGATCTAGATAAGCCAGGTGTTTTTGAAGCGGTAAGAAAATCAATGACTTCTAACAATTAAAGAAAGAGAGGAAAGATAGCTCATGGATGGAGCAAAACAAACAATATGGCATAAGGCTTATGAAAGAGCTTTAGAGACCATTACAAGTTTAAGAAATCACTGTGATTTCAAATATGAAAAAGATAGTAAAAATGCAAAGGAGGTAAAGGTTCTTAACGCAGTAAGACCTACAGTTAAAAAGTATGTACCTGGCACTAAGATTGATAGAGAATCTATTAGTGCAACTGATATGACTTTAAAACTAGATCAATTCTATTATTTTAATATTTCAATTGATGATGTTGTTAAAGCTCAATCAGTACCTGGTGCTATGGAAGCAACTGCACAAGAAGGTGCTATTGCATTATCAGAAGAAGGCGACAAATATGTTGCAGAAGTTGTTAAAACTGGTGTAACTAATGAAGATATTGCTGCAGTAGATAGTATTACACCTTCAAAGGCTAATGCTATTGAACATATCGAAAACGGTTTTGCAGTTTTATATGGTAATAACTGCAAAGTTAGTGAAAATTATTGGCTAGAAGTAGATCCTACTTACTACAAATATATTAGACCATCTATTACAGAGTTATTAACTAACAATGTAGAGATGGCTAAGAAAGGTATTGTTGGTAAGTATGGTAATGCTAATATCACTATTGAAAACCTATTACCTCACGATGAAACAGATGTTTATAATATCTTAAGAACTGAACATGCTATCGCTTTTGCTGAGCAAATTAATAAAGTTGAAGCATATAGACCTCAAGATGCATTTGAAGATGCTTTAAAAGGGCTTTATGTTTTCGGTGCATTACTTGCTAGAAAAGAAGAAATCGTAGTTCTTAAAACTAAGAAACCTGGTTTAACACCCTAGTAAGCCCGAAAAGGGCGAAATTAACTCTGTAACAGTTAATGTATCTTCTGGAAATTTAAAAGTTTCAGAAGCAGTAGCCGATAAGGAAATAGGCTCTATCTCTGTTGATGGCGGAGAGGAGCCTTATTCTTATGAGTTAACTGGTACAGATGCTGATAAGTTTAAAGTTGAAGAAACTAAAGTAAAAATTAAAGAAGCTTTAACTGAACCAAAAACTTATACAGCAAAAGTAAAGGTTACTGATAAAAACCAAAAAGAAAAAGAAAGCACTGATTTTAGTGTAGAAGTATCAGCAGATGATCCTGAAATAACTTCAATTACAGTTACTCCTGAACAAGGATTAACGGATCCAGTTACTGTTGATGCTAAGGTAGCTAGTTTAAGTTGTGAAGGTGGTACACCAGAATACACTTATTCTTTAGCTGGAGGTACTGATGATGAAAAATTTAAAATCGATGGTACTGAAGTAAAAGCAAGTCAACAACTAACAGAAAATACTTATACAATCAAAGTTAAAGTAACAGATAGTAAGACAAAAGAGAAAACCTCAGATGATGTAACTATAACTGTTAGCAGTGCTGAATAGAGGCTTAATGCCTCTTTTTATCGTGTAAAAAGTATAATTGGTGCAACTCCAATAACACGACCAAGAAAGGATTTATATTATGGAAAAGATTGAATATTACACTTTAAGACCTAATTTAAAACAAATTTACGGAAAGAAAGTAACAAAAAATACTGCCTTTAATGAAAAAACTGAAGATGGCACTGTTACTCAAGAATTTAAAAACTTAACATTAACCACAAGAATAAATAAAAAGAATAAAGTAGGGCAATACGAAATAGAAGAAAAGTCCGAAATGAAAGTAAAAGTGCCCGAAGGAACAATATTAATTTGGGATGAGCAAGAGGGCTTTATAGTTCCTCAATATCAAATGTGTACTTTAGATGAATTACAAAAAGAAATAGAAGATATTCAAGACATTTATAAGGGTGATGATAATGACACTAAGGGAAATGAAAATAAAGACATTTAGTCTTATAGAAGAATTTTATCCAGAAGAAAAAGGTTTAGCAGAAGATGAAGATGTTCTAAATAAAATAAATGGCGTAATAAATCAAATTCAAATGGACTTAATGCCATACAGGAAAATAAATGCTTCAACTGAAGTTGAAATTGCCAAAGAAGATGATAAAGAAATCGACTTAACAAGTTTAATTGAAGGACTTTATCAAATAAACAAGATATATTTTGGCAAAGAAAGTGTTGAGTATGATATGCCTAACGACACTACTTTAATACTTCCTGATGACTACGAGGGAACATTTAAAATTTATTATTATAAATATCCAGAACTTGCTAAGCTAGAATTTAAAGATGAAGATGAAAAGCAAAAATATGATTCTAAATATGAATTTGAATTAGATCCTGATTTGCTTGAAGTAATGCCTTATGGTGTTGCTGATACTCTTTTAAAAATGGATATGATAAGTAATTATGGGCAATATTTTAAAGCAGAATATGATGCAAGAAAGAATCAGCTTGATTCAAGAAGAACAAAAGGATTTGCAACTATAACAGGAGGGTGTGATATTTAATGGCAAGTTTATCTAGTATAATTACAAGAGTTTATAGCAATTTTCGTGGTGTTGATTTCTCAAATAATGAAGTAGATAGATCTAGGAGCCCTTTTGCTTTGAATATGTGGAAAAATTATAAAGATAGTGAGTGCATTGAAACTAGGCCTGGAACAACATTACTGAATAACTTTGGTAATAGAATTCTAGGCCTTTTTTTCTTGAAAAAAGATGATATATTACATGTTTTAGTACATACTGGTACAAAACTATTAAAATGGACTAATTATCCGTCTACACCCGCTCAAACAACTGAAATTTTTGGCAGTATGAATGTTAGAGAAAGTAGCAGTTTTGTTTTTAAAGATACTTTATTTATAATGGATGGAATCAATTATTTAGAATATGATGGAGAAACAATTAAACCGGTAGAAGGTACTATCCCAATGACTTCATATTATAAAAACCCTGATGGTTCTACTTATATTGATGAAGATACGGATATAGATTTAGTTTATCAACCAGTAAACTGCTTAACCAATCTTAGAAAAAATGCTTTTATTCCAGATGGAGTTAGTAAAGATTTTTACTTGGATGCTAAAAATTTAGATAGTTCAGCTATTTATCTTATGACCGCTACAGTTGGAGGTGTTCCTAAAACCGAAGGCGTAGATTTTAGCGTAGATAGAGAAAATGGAATTGTTACCTTTAATGAAATACCTCCTAAAGAAGAAGACGTTAAATCTGGCAAAGGAGACGTTGTTATTACTTACTCTAAAACAGGCGAGGGATATAAAGATAGAATTTTAAACTGCACTTTAGTTTGTGAATTCGATAATCGGTTCTTTTATAGTGGTAATCCTGATTATCCTAATACAGTCTTTCATTGTGAACTTTATGACCCTAGATACATAAGAGATACAGCTTATTACGAATGTGGCCTTGATTTAGCCCAAGTAAAAGCAATTATCCCTGGTAATGGTGTATTATGGGTTCTTAAGGATATTGAACAAAATTCAAGTAGCGTTTACTATTTAACACCAACACTGGACTCAACATATAACAAAATTTATCCTAGTGTTAACGGTTCGATTGCTTTAGGATGTTTATCTGCAGGAATTAATTTTAATGATGATATAGTATTCTTTTCAATTAAAGGATTAGAAGGCATTTCAAGCGGTTCTATGTATAGTGAACAATTATTACAACATCGTTCTAGCCTAGTAGATAATAAAATGGTTCACGAAGAAAAATATAAAGAGGTTAAATTAGCCGAATACAATGGCTATTTGATGTGTTTTATGGGTAGTAAGGTATATTTAGCCGATAGTAGGAAAAGATACCAAAGTGGGGCTAATTCAATCGAATATGAGTGGTTCTATTGGGAACTTCCGTTTGAAGTAAGCTATGTTAAAGAATATCGTCAAAATTTATTCTTAGCTAATGAAGATGGAGATTTATTCATTTTAAAAGGTATAACAGATAATGGAGTAGATATTGAAAGTATATGGACTACTACTAAAGATGATTTTGGTTGTCCAGGTTATACTAAAACTACCAATAAAAAAGGAAATGTAGCAGAAGTAAAAACGATGAATAATGATAACATCCATCTTGATACAATAGTCGATGGTGTCTTAAAAGAAAAGAAAGTATTTTCAGATAAAAAGGGTTACTTCCCTTACAAAATAAAAGATAAAAAATTTAAAAATATTCAAATAAAAATTAGTTCAAATAAACCATTTGGACTTTTTTCATGTACGTTACAAGGTTTTGTAGCGGGCTATATAAAACGATAGGAGGATAAAAAATGACTGATGAAGAAAAATTAGGAAGAATTGAACAAGAAAGACAAAAAGCTTTAACTGAGTCTAATTCTGCTTTTGACGAATTAAGTAAAAATAGCCAAGACTTATATGACTTCCAAAATAATAATGCTAACCAATATGAACAACAACAAAATGATATTTTGGATAGAGAACTACAATTTAATGAGTCAAAAATTGAACAACAAAAAGAGGAAGCTAGAAAAGCTAAAGAAGTAGAAGAAAAGAAAGCAAGAAATGACTATGCTGAATTTATAAATCCTTATGGCTATCAAAATGAAAGCTTAGCTGAAAGAGGATTACTTAATTCAGGAGTTTCAGAAACTTCTCAATTAGGAGGTTATAATGCTTATCAAAATAGATTGTCTTCTGCTAATAAAGTATTGCAAGATGCTTTAACTCAGTATGATAACGATATAAATGAAGCAAGAGTTAATAATGATGTAGCTAAAGCTCAAAATGCTCTAGCAAAACTACAATCCCAAATGCAATTTGCTGAAAATTATTATAATAACAAGTCAAATATTACTCAAAATAGATTAAATGCTAACCAATCATTAGATAGTGAATATAATAGCCGTTATCAAAATGAGTTAGATAGGCAAGAAAGTATAAGACAATATAATGAACAAATGGAATTCCAAAGACAACAAGCAGCACAAGATCAAGCAAATTGGGAAAGAGAATATGCTTTAAGCCAAGCAAAAAATTCAAGTAGTTACTATGGCGGATTAGGTTCAGGTTACTATGGAACTAGTGGAAGTGAATTAGCTGGAGGTTTATCTGCTAATGGATATGGCATTATAGCTAATCCATATACTGGAACTGTCAATTCGGATGCACAATACGGAGTATTCCAATATAATGAATCCGGAACTGGATATCAACCTAACAATATTAATGGTCAAAAATTAAATAAAACTACTGCGGATGTAAAATCCTACTTTGGTATGACGGGAAATGTCGATTCAGGCAAAGCTAATGTTGATAGTCAACATGTATGGGAGCTAAATGGAAGATTCTATATATGGGATGGACATGCTAATGAATATGTAGATGTTACTGGTGCAGGAATAATGACGCCTATACCATTAAATAAAATGAAATAGAGGAGGATAGTTATGGGTATAAATCTAGGAGAAATACGGCAAAAAAATTTAACAACAGGATCAACTAGCCCAAGATTAAGTGGACAAATTACCACCGGTACCACACCATATAAACAATCTTCAAGTCTCAACAGAAATTCAGCGGATTATAAGAAAACGGTCCTAGATATAAAAAAGAATCAACTTTCTGAGGCCAACTCTAAATTGAGAAATTATATTTCTGAAAATGTCGATAGTCAATTGAAGACTCCGGGACAAATAAAAACAAAAAACTATAGTGTTCCATTCCAAAAGCCGGTATCTAAAATAGACCTCGTAGATTCAGCAAAAAAATATGATGAGCAATTGAAAAATTTATATTCAACAGAGACATATAAATCCTTAAAAGAAAATGTTGATAAACTGAGTAAAGAAGAAAATTTAGCCTATAGAGAATATAAAAAATCTATAGAAAAAGATGAATTGCCTTGGTATAAAACCATATTACAAACTCCTGAAGCTTTTAAAGATGGTTATGATTTTGGTGATGTAACTAAAACAGTCTTATCTTCCGCAGGTGATCTTGCGTTAGAAACCATCGGTGGGATAACATCCTTGGGTGATTCAGGTGCAAAACTTATTGCTAGTGCTGGAGCTCAAATAGGTGATTGGTTAGGCTTTGATGATTGGGCAGATGAAGTTAGATACAAAGTGGCAGGAAAAAGCGAAAATGTCAATAAATTGCTAAAAAAATGGACACCTTCAGGATGGGTAGATACTGCTAAAGATGAAGTAAATAAGAATAGTGTATTTGGAAATTCGGTGGATGAAGTAATGCAAGGAGCCGGATATTATGCAGGTATGTTGGCTTTACAAAGTGTTGGTGTCCCTTGGGAAGCAACCACTGCGGTAAGTGCTGCCGGTAATGAATTATCAGAAGCTTATGCAAACGATGCTACAGACATTGAGGCTTGGGTTAGTGCGACAAATTCTGCCGCTTGGGAAGTTGCAAGTGAACTACTTTCTGGTGGTATAAAGTTACCCGGTACAGGTAAAGCTTTAGATGGGGTTTTTTCTAGTCTAACTGAAAACATAAAAAATAAAACTGCTAAATTCCTTTTAGAAGCTGGCTATCAAATGGGTGGCGAAGGTCTAGAAGAAGTGATTTCAGGATTAGGCAGTTCAATTGGGAAAAAATTAACCTATATGAGTGATAAAGATTTTGCTGAGATATATTCTAAAGAGGATGCCTTAAAAGATTTTGTCATAGGTGGAGCGGTTGCAGGATTGACTAATTCAGTTAACCCAGCTACTTGGCATAATATAAGTTCAGGCAAAAGTTTATTAACAGGTAGAACTTCAGAAGAAGCTAAGAGTAGAAATGAAACAATACAAAAGCTTTCTACTGAAGCTGAACAAAGCAAAGGTAGAAAGTTAAACCCTAAAGAAAAGGCAGATATAGAGGACTATGTCGATGGAGTGTTGTTAGATAAGCTTTATTCCTTAAAAAATGACTTAGAGGCAGCAGAAGAGGCCACCGAAAAATCTTCTTTAACAAAGGAAATAGAAGATTTACAAAATAAGATTACGGAAATTGTTTCAAGTACAAAGTCATTAGATATTTTACAATATCAATTGAGTGGCCAAAATCAAGTATCGCAAAATTCTATAATGAATACACAAACTTTTACTACGGGTAATGAGAATGCAATTAACTCTATGTTAGTTCAAAATGGTGTTAAGAATAGCATAGCACCTCAACAAAATGTAAATCCATCTAATCAAGTATTTCAATTTACGAAAACAGGAAATACTAAAGTAGATAATTTCTTACAATCTGCAGTAAATAGTCGTTTCAATAATACTAAACAATCACAAGATTTTTTAAATAGTTATTCAAAGATAATAAAAGATAAAGGATATAATGTCATATTTGATTCTACAATTAATAAAAATGGCAAAAGTGTAAATGGTCAAATAACTGCTTTAAAAAACGGAGAAGTAGAAATAAGAATAAATCCTAACTCTAATACTTCTGGAGAGTTCTTAATTGTTCACGAAGTTACACATGCCGTAGAAAATGAAGGATTAACTGACTTTATTATAAAATATGCCGAACATCACGATGATTTTAAAGCTGCACTTCAAGATAAAATGAATCTTTATGGAACTGATCAAGTTACAAGTGAAGTTGTAGCGGATATTTCAGCTCAAGTTCTTGGCAATCAAGAATTTATAAACAGCTTAGTTATGGAAAATACTACTCAATCAAAAACAATAATTAGAAAGATATATGATTCAATAAAGAGATTGGTAAATACTTTTACAAGTGAGGGCAGATACAAAAATTTTGTTCAAGATTTAGAGCAAAAATGGAGAGAGGCGTACAGAACAATTACTCAAGAGCAAGCTGTTAGTAATTTAAATAACGAAACTAAATTTGCAACACAATTTAAAGATATTTTGTTGAGAAACAAAAATTTAAATAGTAATTCTAGAATTCCTATTGTAAACTCTAACGAAAAAGTAGTTACTACATCACAGAATTCTATAAGATTACAAAATGATTTTAAAAATAATGTTAAAACTGGTGTTTATAAAAATAAAGCGACAGGTTATGAAACATCCATCGATTCAGATACAAAAGGAAAAATTTTAAGGCCAAATGGTATTAAGACTGCTACTACCACACAGGATTATATATTAAGAATGATTAGTGCTAATAATTTACCTACATTGTTTGAAAATGCTGTTTACATTGATACTTTAAAACCTATGAAAAATAAAGCAAGCAACCCTAATGAATTGGGATATCATCATTTTTTAGCTCCTATTTATATAGACGGAACTTTTTATAGAGCATTAATAACTGGTAAAGAAAAACAAAATTCAAAAAAGTTATATTCTTTAAATGTTGAAATTTTGACACAAAAAAATGGAAGTACTCCGTTGGCAAACGCAAATAGCGGATACCAATTAAGTGGAATACTTCCAACTGACATGAGTATATCAGATTTAGTTAAAGGTGTCAATATTTTTAATTATGACACCGGTCAATATCAAACATACAATGATACTGACATTAAATATTCTATGCAAGAAAGTGTAAATAATACACAAGATAGTCAAGGTAGAGAGTTATCTAAAAACCAACAAGAATATTTTAAAGATAGTGTATTAAGAGATGAAAACGGAAATTTACAAGTTTATTACAATGGCGGTGGAGATTACACTTCTTTTGATAATACTAAAATGTCAGACCAAAGCAAGTGGGGAAAAGGAATATACCTTTCTAAATATCAAGAAGTGAGCCAGTTGTATGGGGATAATATAAAAGAAGTATATGCTAATATTACTAATCCTTTAAGTTCATCAGAAAAGACAATATCTTTTGAACAATATAACGATTTATATCAGTCATTATTTGAAGGAGAAGAAGCTTATCAAGAGGAATATGATATGTATTCCAATGACTTGGACTTATTATGGGATATTACTGATAAAGGAAATTGGGCAGACTATGCTGATGAGATAAAAAAATACACAGGTAAAGATGGAATCGTTATTAATAGTGAATCTAAAGCAGATGATATGGCTATTGCTTTTCAATCTAATCAAATAAAAAATGTAGATAATACAAGTCCTACAACTAATAATGATATAAGATATTCTCAAAACTCCAATAAATGGCAACAATATTTAGAAAAACATTATAAAGCAACAGGTACTAGAACTAATATGAACTCTATTAAAGCTCCAACAAGAAATAAAGGGCTAGATAATAGTTCTTTTTCTTTTGATCAAAAACAATCTAATAAACCTGTTTCAAATGAACAGGTAAAAGCAAATGATACTCCATTAAATCCAAAGCAACGTAGATGGGTTAAAACATCTACTGAAAGTAAAACCATTAAAGGGAAAGTTTTAATAGAAAATTTAGACTATGCTAAAACAAATTATGTTGTTAGAAGTAATAAAAGCACATTAGAATCCGCTAATTCTAAATTAGAATCTTTAGGATATGAAGATTCAATATCATATATAAGAAGTAAAATGAGTGACAAAAAAATCGATTTAGAAGATATAGCTTTAGCAGAAAGGCTAATTCAAGAATCGATAAAAAATGGAGATGCCAAAACTGCTAGTGACTTAATAATGGATGTAGCTATTTTAGGTACCGAATTAGGACAAAAAGTACAAGCGTTATCTATAATTCAAAAACTAACTCCAGAAGGGCAACTTGCTATGTATCAAAAAATTGTATCAAGAGCAAAAGCAAAGGGCGAGAAAGCTTACACGGATGTAAATATTACTCAAGATATGACAGATACCATATTAGGTGCTTATAACGAAGATGGCACTTACGATCAAAATGATTTAAATGAAAGAGTAGAAATTTTTAAACAACAAGTTGCAGAACAATTAAAAAGTAGTAAGTCCGAAAAAATTAATGAGTGGAGATATTTAAGCATGTTAGGTAATCCTAAAACTCATATTAGGAATATGGTCTCTAATTTAGCTATGACAGGCACAATTAAAGTTAAAAATGCAATGGCTAGGACAGGAGAGGCTATAGCATCAAAATTGACTACAATTGAAAGAACTAAAACCTGGAAGAAATCAAGCGATACTGTAACAAACTTTGCAAAGCAAACGGCTGAAGAGATGAAAAGTGTTATTTCTGGTGAAAGTAAATATGGTGAAAAAGCTTCAATAGAGTCTAAAAAACAAGTTTTTAAAAGTAAAACTTTAGAGAGAATCAGTGATTTTAATAGTAATGCACTTGAAGCAGAAGATTGGTTTTTTAGCAAAAGAGCATTTCAAAATTCTTTTAGTGAGTATTTAACTGCCAATGGAATAGAAACTCAACAAGATATAACCAATAATGCAAAACTTATTGAAAAAGCTAAATTATATGCCGTTGAACAAGCAGAAATAGCTACGTTTAGACAATATAGTAAATTAGCTAGCTTAATTAATAAATTTGAAAGAAATAACAAAGTGGCGGGACTAGCAATAGGAGCTACTATACCTTTTAAGAAAACACCTATTAATGTAGCTAAAGCAGGTGTTAACTATTCTCCTATTGGTTTAATAAAAAGCATAAGTTACGATGCTTTTCAGTTACATAAAGGGAATATAAATGCAAGTCAATTTATAGACAATGTTTCTCAAGGAATGACTGGAACAGCATTAACATTGTTGGGGTATGCTCTTGCAAAAGCAGGCTTTGTATCTGGTGCAGGAGATGATGACAAAGAAGGCAAGATGGATTACTATTTAGGCAATCAATCATATTCTTTAAAGTTTGGAAAGACAACATTTCCAATAAGTTGGGTTTCACCTGTTGCCATGCCTTTCTTGGTTGGAGCTAATGCATATGAAAAATTAGAAAATCAAGAAGAATGGGATGCTAATATTGTTATCGATACATTAGCACAAACTTTAGATCCTTTGAGCGAAATGTCTTTCATTTCTAGTTTAACAGATGTACTGCAATCTTATAACCAAGGCTCATTTAAGATGCTTTCATCTATGGGTACAAAAGCAGCACAAAGTTACATTGGACAATTTTTTCCAACTTTATTTAGCCAAATAGCCGCTACCTTTGATGACACAAAAAGATCAACATCAGCATCTAAGAACAGTTCGTTTAAAGTAGCAGAGGAAACTGTAAGGCAGATAATGTATAAAATACCTGGTTTAAGGAATATGTTGGAGCCAAGCACTAATATATGGGGTGAAGAACAAAAACAATCGGATAACATATTTGTAAGAGCGTTTAATAACTTTATAAATCCATCTTCTCCTAAAAGCTATGCACCAACGAAATTAGAAAACGAATTAAAAAGAGTTTATAGAGAAACAGGTGACTCTAGTGTTATACCTGGCATTCCTTATGGCAACATAAAATACAAAGGAATAAACTATCAAATGTCGTCTGAAGAATATACAAAATACAAAAAAACTTATGGCCAAAATGCTAAACAAAAACTAACAGCATTGATAGATAATGATGATTATAAGAAAGCAACTGATGAACAAAAAGCTAAAATGATAGATCAGGTATTTGATTTTTCAAAAGCTATTGCTAATGAGGAATACTTTAAATCAATTAAAATCGACTTTTCTAGTGACAATCTAAAAACGATAAAGGAATTGAAAGAGTTAGGCTTTAGCGACAAAACTATTATTGATTATACTGCAAAATATGCGATTATTAATTCAATTAAGCAAGACAAAACTTTGACAAGCGAGCAAAAGCAAAAGAATATTGCAAGTGAATTAATAAATAGCAACTTTAATAATAAAGAACTAGCATATATGTATGATAAAGCAGGCTACTCTAAAAAAGAAAAATTAGATGCATTAATAACTATGAACATTCCTATTAAAGAATTTATAAAATTGGATAGTTCAGATATTAGCAGTGACTACGATACAAGTACAGGCAAGGCTATAACTAATTCTAAGAAAAATAAATACATTAAATATGTGGATAGTTTAAAGCTTTCTACACCTCAAAAAGCTATTTTAATAAAAATGCAATATAACTCATATAACAATTACAATGATCAAATTGTAAAATACATAGATAGCTTAAAAGAGACAATAAATGATAAAAAAATATTGCTTACTAGGATAGGATTTGATGATTACAGAAAAGAGGTTATTAATTATGTGATGTCGAAATACAAAAATCCAGAAGAAAGAATTGAAATGTTGAAACAACTAGGATACACAATTAGAAACGGAAGGGTGTATTGGTAATGAATCAAGACAAAACAAGAGCAGTAACTCTTGAAGACTTAATAAGAAGATATGATCTAGAAAATTTAAAAGCTGAAAGAAAAGTCATTAAAACAATGGCTACTACAATCGAAAATCAGCATACGATAATAAAACAATTTGTAAAAAATGTTTCAAAGTACACAAAAGACCAGGCTAAATTAACGGCTTGGTTTTTTAGTGGTGTACCATCACTTGAAAATGAGCCATTTTTAAGCCTTTCAGAAGAAGAAAAACAAAATGTGGAACATTTATACTATGACCGAGAAACTGGGCTTGTGTACCACCTAGAAAATGACGGAGAGTATAAATGGACTGTTATCGATGACGATAGCTTAACTCAATCAATGGCAATAGCTAATTCTGATCCTGATTCGCAAGATAATAAAAGAAATGTTTTCTATGAACAGCCAACTCCTCCTTATGCGGTTGGAGATATATGGATTGATAATAACATTATTATGCGTTGTCGATGTTCCAGAGATGGTGACGAGTTTAAAGACACTGAATGGGTAGAGCAAAAGAACTATTCGGAATCTAATGTACTATTAGATGTGAGAGCAGTTATAGATAGCTTTATTGAAAATGTTGAAAAGAATTATGTTACAACCTCAAAGCTCGAAACAACTAAAAGTTCTATTGAAGCAGAGGTTAAAGCAAAACTTGAGGGTGTATCAGATGAAGAAGGCTTTGTAACAGTTGCTAGTTTGATTTTAGCAATTAATGGTGCTGAGTCGTCCGCTAAGATTATGGCTGATAAAATCGCTTTAACTGCTACTGATATTCTAGACCTAATTGCGGGCAATGAAATTAACCTTACCAGTAGAAATATCACAATAAAATCAGATAATTTTAGTGTAACCAAAGATGGGGTAGTAACCACTAATAAACTTAAAGCAACAAATGCTGAGATAATTGGAAAAATAAAAGGTTCAACATTTACTGGTGATAAGGAAAATGTAGTATTACAAATTGGAAGCGACTCAAATGGAGATTTAAAAGAAGATAATTCTTTACAATTAGTAAAAAAACAAGATAACAGTCTAATAATTGGTTTTTATTTTAGAACATGGACTTCTAATAATAAGGTGGTTTATATAGATTCATCGACTAATAAATATTGTTTCTTTAATGATGCTGAAGTTTCTGCCGGCAGATTTAGAATATCTAAAGAACCAGCTAACGCAGATGATGCAATGAGAATACAGGATTTCAATACTCAATTGTCCAAACACATCCAAACTGGAACCTGTCAACTTAATCAAGTTGATAATACAGTATATTTTCCAACATCGTTTAACAGCCCACCGAAGGTGCTTTTGCAGTGTACTGAAGGATATGGTGACGACATGTATGCTGCACATATAGTTTCAGTAACAACTACTTATTTTCAAGCCTATGTGCCAGTAAAAGGGTTAAACGAATATAAAAACTTTTATTGGGTTGCAATAGCTGAATAGGAAGGAGAAAAAATGATAGTAATAAAATTTATTAAAGACTATTGGACACAAATAGTCTTTTTATTTGGTCTATTTTCAGCTTTTTATGGTCAATATAAAGCCTCTAAGAAAGCGACCTTATGTAGTTTAAGAAATGATATTTTAGAAATTTATGACAAATGCAAGGCTTCTAAGACAATATCATGCTTTCAAATGGAGAGCTACATAGATAGCAGAGACTTATATTTTAAACTTGGCGGAGATGGATTTATTCATAAGCTTGATGACATCATTACTAATGAATTTAAAGTTGTAGATTAGAAAGGAGTAATAATGAACGAAATAAAATTAAAAGTAAATTTTGAAAAGCGAACTCTCACAAAAATAGGAGTCGATTTAACAGTTAATGATTATAACTCTACAAAACTAGTTTTTGAATTCGATAAACCAGAAGGCACAAAAGTTTTTGAAATGACTAATCCTTCTGGTGAATTGATTCTTTTACAAACAATAGAAAATAACGAGGTAATTTTAACAGGCAAAACGGAAGAGGGAAAAGATGCATCACTTTTTACCGAAGAAGGACAATATATCTTCGAAATAAGCTTATATGATGGAGATAGTAAACTTACTTCTGCAAGTGGAAAGTTAAGAGTAAAAGCTGAACAGGTCCAGGTAAACGGTGAGGTAGTAACTCAATACCTCCCAATGTTTGATGAACTGTTATCAAAAGTTAGAGAATCAGTTCAAGAAGTAAATACTTTAAAAGAAAAAGTAATCGAAGATGTAACAACATTAAAAAATAATGTAGTCGAAGAAGTAAATACATTAAAAGATAATGTTACAAAAGATGTAAACGAACTTAAGGATACAACAATTAAAGATTGCGCCTCAGCAAGTGAAAATGCTAATGAAATGGCTAACAAAGCCTCACAAGCAGCAGAAGGAGCGGAAAGCGCTACTGCATCCGCCAATGATGCCATAAGGCAAATGGAAAACATAGATATTACTGTTGATAAAGTAGATACAACTTCCACTGTCACAATCACTGACAAACAAGGTCAGTCAAAATCAGTTGAGATTCTAGATGGAAAAGTTGGTCCCATTGGTCCTCAAGGGATTCAAGGCAATGTAGGTCCAACAGGCCCGGCACCAATTTTAGACATAGGAAATGTCGAAACAACTCTTCCAAGTGAAAATGCTAAAGTTACCATATCTGGTGGAGAAGGCAAGTATACACTTAATTTTTCGATACCACAAGGAATACAAGGTGAAAGAGGAGAAATTGGACCACAAGGGCCTAAAGGCGACCAAGGTTTAGTAGGGCCTCAAGGAGATACTGGCCCACAAGGCCCACAAGGATTAACAGGTAATGAAGGACCTGTTGGACCACAAGGTGAAAGAGGGTTACAAGGAGATAAAGGAGAAAAAGGGGACAAGGGAGATCCTTTTACTTATGATATGTTTACTCCTGAACAATTAGAACTCCTAAAAGGCCCTAAAGGAGATATGGGTGAAACAGGTCCAAAGGGAGATGCAGGTAGTGCGTTTACTTATGACATGTTTACTGAGGAACAATTAAAAGCTTTAACCGGCCCACAAGGACCTCAAGGTGAACCTGGCGCAACTGGTGTGCAAGGGCCTGTCGGACCAGAGGGACCAAGGGGTGAACAAGGCCTTCCAGGAGAAGTTGGACCACGAGGAGAAAAAGGAGACGCCTTTACTTATGCAGACTTCACACCTGAGCAGTTAGAAGCTCTTAAGGGTCCAAAAGGCGACAGAGGTGAAGAGGGCCCACAAGGACCCACTGGACTTCAAGGACCGACTGGCAACCCTGGGGCGGATGGAGCACCTGGTAAAGATGGCGTTAGTCCTACAATTTCTACCGAAGATATAGAAAATGGCACAAAAGTCACAATAGTTGATGCTCTAGGCTCAAAAGACTTTACAGTATTAAATGGTAAAGATGGCGCTCCTGGACCTCAAGGACCTGAAGGACCAGTTCCTAAAAAGGTTTCAGAGTTTGAAAATGATGCAAAATATGTTGATGAAGATTATGTAAAAGGCTTATCTACAAATCCAATTACCTCAGGTTTATGGACACACGAAGGATTGCCTGGAACTACTGATGCAGTATTGAAAATTAGGTGTAATAATGACTATCTTTTAGCAGGCGGTGATGTTGCTTCTAATTTCCGTGTTTGGAATAAAGCAGTTGTATTTGCAGAACAACCTATATTTGAAAAAGGATTTCAATTACAAGGTGTGCAAAGTGAATTAAAAGGTAACATGAGTAGATTGTGGGACTTTCAATATGTCGATGCAACTTCCCCTTGGGCTCCCCACTGTGGAGTATTTACAGGCTCAGATTTTAATGATGGTTCTATAACGG
Organism: uncultured Bacilli bacterium; assembly: GCA_947598485.1. Classification (GTDB taxonomy): domain Bacteria; phylum Bacillota_I; class Bacilli_A; order RF39; family UBA660; genus UBA6448. The sequence continues at coordinate 40,134 of CANQFJ010000005.1, forward strand.
ATACTAATCATAATTTCGTATGTATAAATACGCAAGTAGATCGAGTAGGTAATCCTAATACTCGTTGGTCTTACCAAGCTTTTGATAAAGATGCTGAGGAAAATCTAACTCGTAATTTCGGTGTTAGATGCGATGGTGTTCTTTTCACAAATGGCAATGTAGTTCCTGCATTTATAGAAGCCCGTAGCGAAGCTGAATTAAAAAGCTTAAGTGCATCTAATCCAAATGCCGTTTACTACACTGCAGAGGAATAATTATGCTAGCAATTAATAACAAAAAAATAAGCAAATTATACATCGGGGGCAAAGAGGTAACTTCTATGTATATCGCGGGGCAAAAAATATATAAATCCGGTCTAAAAATTGTATCGTTTCACGATGGCACGGATGCAGAAATATCTGCGATGTTAGACGCACACTACAGCGGGCAAATTAACATAAGCGACTATTGGAAAGTTGGAGATACAAGAGTGATACATATTGATGCAACTAATAGTGGTACCAAGCCCCATGTTGCACAAAATATGACTATAGTTATATATGGATTTGACCACGATAATTTGTCTTCTCGTATAGGTAACCGAGAAAAAGCCGCAGTTACGGTTGGGTTTAGAGAGGCTTTAGGGTTTAATGGAAGTAATGAAAATGAATACTACTGGGGTAGTTCGCGTAGCCTAGTTAATAATACTGATAATTATCCAGATAGTCCTTTAAGAACTTGGTTAAACGGCAGTTTATTAAATGCTATGCCGAGTACCTTTAGTTCTTTAATAAAAGAAGTCCAAAAATGGAATTTAGCAATGCACACGGATTATATTCCATTAATATCTTTAGAAAAAATATGGTTATTAAGTTATCCCGAAGTTTTCGGCCAAGTCATATATACACATTATATAAATGGCGGAAGTGTAGGAGAATGGGAAGGTACTCAATATGATTATATGAAAACTTCTTCAAATAGAATGAAAAAAGCAAATAATAATGGAGCGCCGGGGTCTAGTGGAGCATACTACTGGTTAAGAAGCCCTAGTTCACGTGGTGATAGTTATGGTGGATTTTTTTGGTGTTGTGTGGGTACAGATGGCACCGCCTATAGTTATGGTGGCACCGTAACTAGGGGTTTAGCTCCAGCATTTTGTTTGTAAAGAAAGTGAGGTGATATAGATGAGTAATAAAGTTTATGATGTACTAAAGTTTACAGCTCTAGTTATTTTCCCAGCAGTTACAGCTTGTACAGGAACTATTTTAAAAGCTTTAAATGTTCCATGTAGTGATGTAGTTGCTATAATAATGACTGCTATAGATACATGTTTTGGTACTATAATTAGCAAATTAAGCTCCGATTATAAAAAGAAAAATCAAATATAGAAAGGAAATTAATATGAAAGTAAAAGAATTTCTTGATAAACTTGAACTTGCTTATAAAGAACCTAACTACTATAAATCTGGTGGTTGGGGCATGTGGGACGGCTCTAAATGGGGCTGGGACTGCATATGTATTATTAAAGGCATCCTTTGGGGATGGAATAATGATAAATCTAAGCCTAGAGGTGGCGGAGCTGTTTATGGCTCTAATGGTGTACCTGATATAGGCGAAGACGGTTTAATTAATTCTTGCAAAAATGTATCATCTGATTTCACTAATTTAACACCAGGAGAATTATTATACATGCAAGGCCATTGTGGCATCTACATCGGTAACAGAACTGTCATTGAAGCTACCAAAGGTTGGGGAACTGATAAAGTTATTAAAACTCAAGTGGATAACCTAGGTAATAGAAGCTACAATGGTCAAATTGAAAGAAAATGGCTAAAGCATGGTTTGCTTCCTTGGATAGATTATGATGACCAAATTGAGCCTGTAGGCGAATATTTTGTTGCTAATGGAGAATATGTTTTAGACATTGCAAAATGTATTCATACAATCCCTAGCTTAGGTAATAATGTTATGCAAGCTGAAAGGGTTGATGATTTTACTAAAACAATTCTTGAATCTACTACTGGTAATGCTATGATAAAGAAAGGCATTGAGCTTCAACCACTTGAGATAAAAAAAGAAAATGGAAGAACTTGGGGAAGCTATGGCAACTGTTGGATAGAGCTAGAAAACGAATATGGTGAAAAACAAGCTACCAAGACTAATCAAGATAAGGTAGAAGAATACTTCCTTGAAGGTCAAACTTATAAACTTCTATATGATAAATGTATAAGAACATCTCCTGAACTTGCTAATAATATTTTACAAGCTACAAGAGTAGATGCTTTCACAAAGACATTACTTGCCTCACAAACAGGAAATGCTATGCTTAGAGCAGGTACTGAAATAACTTGTCTAAAAATAACTAAAGAAAATGGTCGTATTTGGGGAAGCTATGGCAACTGTTGGATATGCTTATGCAACGATGATGGAACTAAACAAGCTACAAGGATTTAAAAAAGTTAGTCGATTAATTCGACTAACTCTTTTTTTATGCAATTAAATTTTAAACTATTACTTAGGCAAAATGTTGGTTAATTTGCCTAAGTAAGCAAAATGTGATTTTCAAGAAGTAGGAGGTGAAATCGTGATTTTTATCCATATAGTTATCGCAAAACTAGAATTAGAAATAAAAATCTCTCTTCACTCCTAAAAAGAGTGTACCACATTTTGCTTGAATTGAAAACAAAGAAGCTATAAAAGGTATTTTTTATAATGAGCTTTATGCTCTGGATATCTTTCTACCATAAAGTTATATATCATTTTTTTAACTACTTTATTATTTTTAGAATGAATTTCAATGATATGATCTTCATATGATAATGGTACAAGATTCCATACTTCATTATTAGATCTATTTTGGTCTATATGATGATAATGTCTTATGTTGAAAACATTTCCTTTTTTAGGTAGATATCTACCCATATAATCAACTACATAATCGGGATTATCCCATGTCTCATAAATAGCATCTAATTGCTTTCTTACTTTATTAGGTATTTCCATTTTTCAAACACACTCCAAACACACTTTTTTGTTTTTTTGGTATGTTTATAATGTGTTATGGTTTAATTAAAAAGCTTTTATGACCAGAAAAAATGCTTATTTAATTTCTATCACGCATCCCTTCGAGGACACCAGCTTAGCATTTTAGTCCCTGAAATTAGGGACTTTATTTTTGGCCTATATAGCTGAGGAGTTTTTGACATAGACCATAAAATATGCTATTATGATTACGCAAATAGAGTTATCGCGATAAAAGGAAATATGTATGAAAATATTTAGAAATCTTCTTTTAAGTTTATTAAGTAGTGTAGCTCTTACTACTAGCTTCTATAATATATATGATGGGGGACTTAAACAAGTAAAAACGTTTATAAAAATAGACTATTTGCCAAAGTCGGTTTTAATTATTGCTTTTATCGCAATATTTATTCTTATGTTCTTTTTTTATCAAAGAAAGAGTTCGAAAAATACTTATAATAATCTTTTAGCAGGGTTGTTTACACTTTTCTTAGTTATTGGTAACGGATATGAATTATATGGCTCTTTTCTTGAATTATTCAAGGGTTATCATTTTGTTTTAATGATTGTAAATATTTTTGGTTATTATTTCTTTATCCAAAACTTTATACCTTTGGTAAAGGAATTATTTCTCAAATTAAATGATAAAAACTTAAAGGAAAATAGAATTGTTAGGCTTTTTAATAGAAACCCATTTTGGTTTTGCTTTATTACCATATTTATATCATGGTCAATATATTATGTAGCTTTTTATCCCATTGTTTTATCCCCAGATCCGTCATATCAAATTAAACAGTTCTTAGGTGAAAAAACAAAATATATGGACTATTCAGTACTTATAAATGAAAATGTAACAATAACTAATCATCATCCAGTTGTCCATACCGTATTATTAGGCTCTTGTTTAAAATTAGGAAGATATTTAGTTAATGATAATTTTGGCTTATTTATCTATAGCTTTATTCAGGGAATATTCCTTGCTCTTACTTTAATAAGGACAATTTTATTTTTAAAAAAAAGAAAGATAAATAATAGATATTTATTATTAACGCTTATAGGCTACGCTCTAATACCGATATTTCCTCTTTATGCCATAAACGCAAATAAAGATGTTTATTACACGATTATATTTATTAATCTTACGATATGTGTCTTTGAATTTATTGATATGTATAAAAAAAGGGCTTTGCCTTGGCTTAAGGTTTTAGAAATGTTTACTTTTTCTTTTTTATTATGCTTATTTAGAAATAACGGAATATTTATTATTATTCCTCTTTACCTAGCTTTAACAATATATAGTAAAACTAATTTAGGTAAATTACTTATTACTGGCATTTGTACAATTGGCCTTTATTTTTCTTTTACAAATATTTTGCTTCCTTATCTAGGCATAACCGGAACAAGCATAAGAGAAACAATGAGTTTATTTTTTCAACAGACAGCAAGAGAAATAAAATATTATGAAAAAGATATAAACGCCAAAGATAAAGCAGCTATAGCTAAAATTATCGATTATGACAACGCTAAAAAGAATTATAATCCTGTTATAGCGGACCCTGTTAAAAACACGTTTAATAAGTATGCAACTAAAGAAGATCTTAAAAACTATCTTATGGCTTGGGGAAGGGGACTTATTAAACATCCCTTAGTTTATGTTGATGCAACTCTTAATAATACTTATGGCTATCTTGATCCGGAGGAAATATCTTGGTACATTTATGCAAATTATGATAAACGAATTACCCAAAATAATTTAGTAGACTATCATTATAATTCTTTAGAGTCCTTGAGAACTTTACTAAAAACATATGGCGCTTTATTTGTCTACATACCTATTGTAGGGCTAAGTTGTAACATTGGCCTTAGTACTTGGCTTATTATAGCTTTAGCATTATATTTGTTTAGAAATAATAAAAAGTACTTAATTTTCCTTATCCCTTATGCCATGTCCATTCTTATTTGTTTTGCTTCTCCTGTTAATACTTATTTTAGATACGCTATGCCTATTGTTTTTAGTGAGTTTTTCTTAATAGGTATTTGGTTTTTAGTTAATAAAGCAAAAAGAGCTAGAGAATAACTGGTTTATTTTCTAACTCTTTTTTATATGCATTAGTATTCATTATAAGATCGTATATAAAGGCGGCTTTCTTTTCCCAATCTCTAAGCTTAGAATCTTTATTATTTTGGGGAATTTCTTTACGAATCTTTTTTAAGTACTTTTGACCTTTTTTATTAAAACCTAAGATATTTAAATAATCATTTTCTATTTTAGCATCATCTTTAGTTATCCCAAGTATAATATGAATAAGCATTCGATTTAGCTTATTAAAAGTATACCTTTTTGTTTTTAAATTGTTTATTAACTCATCTAAATTATGCGATTTATCTAATGCTTTAATTAAACGATATTCAATGCCCTCATCAACATCTAAGTATTTATCTAAATTGGTATCTCTTTTAATAATAAGGCTTAAATATTTAAAAAGAATGTCATCATTAAAATCATGAACTTTATCTACTACTTCTTTAGGGACATATTTGCTTATATCTTGTTTTCCTTTTATTTTGTTACGAATATTGGAAGCGCTAATGATACTATCGTTACTTTCTATATCAAGGTAATCATTTGTTCTTTGAATGGCAACAGGCTCTATTTTGGGATTTATTTGTAATATAGCTTTAATATATGATATTGCTAATAAATCATTGGGCTTAAAAGTAAAACTTATATTTAAGCCTTTAGCTAAAGCCGTTGGATAGTTATAACCCTTATCTAAAAACTCTTTTACTCTTATATCATTTTCTTTGGTAAGCGAAGTTTCAGCTATTAATTTAAGCTTTTGGATGTCACAAGATTCGGAACCAAAAACAATTTTATTAACCTTTAATTTACTAAGAGATTCAATAGCTCGATAAGCAAATGTATCTGCACTTTGGGTTCCATATATAGATGGTAGATTAATAACAATATCTACCCCATAAAGTAAAGCAAGGTTAACTTTATCTTCTTTAGTAAGTAGCGATATTTCTCCACGCTGCATAAAATAACTATTCAAAGCAAGAACTATGATACTATTAGGATATAATTCTTTAATCTTTTTTAAATGATAGACATGACCATTATGAAATGGGTTATATTCGCAAATAATTCCTATAATTTCCATGAACTTAATATATTAAATATTATTGTAATTGTCAAATAAAGTAGCTTATAATATAGAAAGTGAAAGAGAGAAGTTATGATTATATGTATTGTTGGTCCAAGTGGCATTGGTAAAACCAGACTTTCGATTGATTTAGCTAAAAAATATAAGGTGGAGATTATAAATGCTGATGCAACTCAGATTTATAAAGAACTTGATATTGGTAGTGCTAAGATAACTAAACAAGAGATGGAAAATATAAAACACTACCTTATTGATATCAAAAGTCCTGATGAAGAATATAGCGTTAGTGATTATCAAAAAGATGCTCGCGCTATAATCGATAGTAATCCTAAGCAAAACTTTATTGTATGTGGCGGAACGGGGCTTTATATTAATGCTTTATTTTATGATTATAACTTTTTAACGAAAGGAAACAATACTTATGATAATTTAACTAATGAAGAGCTTTATGAAAAAGCTTTAGCAAAAGATGCCCATATGAATATTCATCAAAATAATCGTATCCGACTTATTAATTTTTTAAATAATGAAAATATTTCTAATAATAAAAATGTGCCTTTGTATAAAGATGTTATTTATATTGGCCTTACTATGAATAGACAAGATATTTATGAACGAGTTAATAAAAGGGTAGATATAATGTTTGAAAAAGGTTTGGTAGGGGAAGTAACTACTCTATATCATAAATATCCTAAGAGTATGATCTTAAAAAGAGCTATAGGATATAAAGAAATAATATCTTATCTAAATAAGGAAATAAGTTTAGATGAGGCTAAAGAATTAATCAAAAAAAATACCAGACATTATGTCAAAAGACAATATACCTGGTTTAATAATCAACTTCCCGTGACTTGGTTTGATGCCACTAACTACGATGTTGCTTTGTCAGGAATTATAGATTTTATCTCGTCGTTAAATTCTAAGTAAACACTAGTGTCAAAGTTATGTTCTTCAATTTTGGTTTCACCTTCGCTATCAACTTTTTTAATTGCTTCATTATCTACTAAAAAGTACTTATAATAAAGATAATCTTTACCAGTCTTTGACACGGGATCATCCCATGTAAGATCAATATGTAGCCATCTTGGACCTTTTCCATCATTCATATCAAAGTATACAGCATTCCAGACATGACCGGTTGATTTATAGCTTATTTGGTCAGGAGTTGTAGCTATTTTGTAATTCTTATAACCAAGCTTAGTTAAAATAATTGCCATTGTGTCAGTGTATCCATTACAAGTTGCATACCCTTCGAATAAAAGCCCCCAGGCAATATTTGATTTATATTTGCTGTTACCATTTTCATCAACACTTTGATCATATTTAGAATTATTAATAATGTAGTCATGAATAGCTTTTAAATTATCATATTGTGATTTATCCTGCGAAGTAACTTGGGCAATAATTTCATCTGTTTTAGCATCAATTTGTTCAATTTGTTCTTGCGAATAAACATGATTAATTTTTATAGATATTTCTCCTGATTCGTATATTGTTGTAGCAATATTAGTAAAACTATTATAAGGATGAACATAATTATTAATATGAGTTAATACTAAATTATCATTACTAATTTCGCCAATATCATCGATACAGCCTTCGTATTCATTCGGACAATAAAAGGTAAAACTAATCCAACCATTATTTATCGCAGAATATAAAATATCTAATAAATCTTGATAAGAGTAGGGTACAAAATCATCTGTTTTATTGACAAACATAAATCCTTCGTTTTTAGCATAACTATTGCTTTCTGGCACGTATACGTATTGATTAGTAGAAAATTTATCTTTTAAAAAGTCACTTATTTTATCAGCCAATATAATCGTTTCTCCAATTAGAATAAGGCATAATATAATAATTATTACTTTTTTCATAATATTTTAGTCTCCTAACTTAATTTTATCATGTTTTAGAGCAATAAAAAAGTAGTCTAACACTACTTCGCATTTTTTATTTTTTGGGCTAATCTTGATTTTTCTCTATCAGCAGTATTTTGTTTAATTAATCCCTTGCTAAGTGCTTCATCACAAGCCTTTTGAAAATCCTTATATAAAGTATTTGCAGCTTCAATATTATTTTCGCTTAGCTCTTTTTCAATATTTTTAATTAAATTTTTAACTTTAGCTTTAGGTTCATGATTGTTTAAAGTTTTTTTGGCAATTACTTTAACTGCTTTTTTTGAACTTTTAATATTAGGCATGTTAAATCTCCCTTCTTTTTTATACGATATCATTTTATCAAAAAGTCCTAAAATAAGCAAGAAAAACTCATCTTATAACTTATTTAATTGATGTTTTATTTTTTGACATTTTTTTCATAAGTCATTTTATATACTTATATTGGTGATTACATGGAAAGGCCCAAGTTTAAAAGAAAACGTTTTCAATTACTAAAAAAATTCATCATTTTAATTATTTTTTTCACAATTATTTATTTCGTTGGCAGTAAAATAAAGCTTTCAAATGGCTATATTAAGTTTTTAACTGATACCTATATAGACACTAGCACTAAAGATAATCCTCTTACGGTGGAAGAAGCATATCCTGTCATAAAAAATGATAAAGATAAGCCTAAAAAATATCAAGTATACATCTATAATACGCATCCTAAAGAAAATTATTCTTATCAAAAACTTAATAGTTATAATCTTGATTATAGTGTTGTTTATGCGGCAAATATTTTAAGCTTTTATTTAGAAGATGAGGGAATAAATGCTTTAGTTGAAAATAGTGATCTTACTAGTTATATGAATGAAAATAATATGAACTATTATCAAAGTTATCTAGCAAGCAGGCATTTTTTAGAACAAAGGGTATCAACATATCCTGAGCTAGAATTATTTATTGACTTACATCGTGATGCGGCCCCATATGAGGCTACAACTGTTAATATTGATGGTAAAAGATATGCTCGGGTTTTATTTGTGTTAGGCCTTGAAAATCCCAATTATATAGAAAATAATAAGTTAATGAGTTTTATAAATGATAAATTAAAAGATTTTGATTCTTCAATTTCAAGAGGAATTATGGAAAAACAAGGCGATGGTGTAAATGGTGTATATAATCAAGACTTTAATGATAAAGTAATATTAATTGAAGTAGGAGGACATTATAATTATATTGATGAAGTTGATAATACTTTAAAAGTTCTAGCTAAAATTATTAAAGAATATATAAAATTAGGTGAACATGAAGTATGAAAAAGAATAAACTCCATCCTGTTTTAAAAATTTTAATTGTCCTTTTTATCTTTTATGTTATTTTATATACTTTAGCGCAAACAGGATACTATGATAAAAGAATTAGAGATAAAGCTACCTTCACTCAAGAGCAAATTAATGCTTTTGAAAGTGATGTCGCATCCGGCAACGAAGTGGATGTTGGTCAGTACTTGCCTAAGGCACAGGACTATTCTAATGTTTTAACCAAAGGAGCTAACGCTATAACTCATAAACTTTCTTTACTTCTTACTAATAATTCCAAAAATATAATTGATTTTTTAAAAGCTTTGTTTATAGGTTAACACTTTATTTATGACTTTATTTTAGATATAATATTAAGTGGTGATGGAGATGGAAAATTCCCATATTCGTAATTTTTCAATAATAGCCCATATTGATCACGGAAAAAGTACTTTAGCAGATCGAATTTTGGAAATTTGCCATTTAGTGGACAAAAGACAAATGCAAGATCAAATGCTTGACAGTATGGAATTAGAGCGTGAAAGAGGTATTACAATTAAACTTAATACTGTTAAACTTAATTATAACTTTGAAGGGCAAGACTATATACTAAACTTAATAGATACTCCCGGACATGTTGATTTTTCTTATGAGGTATCTCGTTCTTTAGCTGCTTGTGAAGGAGCTATTTTAGTCGTTGACGCATCACAAGGAATTGAAGCGCAAACCCTTGCCAATTTGTATTTGGCCATGGAAGATGACTTAACAATTATTCCTGTTTTAAATAAGATAGATTTACCTAATGCTGATGTTCCTAAAGTAAAAAAGGAATTAATGGATGTTTTAGGTTTTAAAGAAGAAGAAATTCTCTTGGTAAGTGGTAAAACGGGCGAAGGGGTTAAAGAATTACTAGATGAAGTAGTAAGAAAAATAAATCCTCCGAGGATAGATAAAACATCTCCTTTGAAAGCGCTAATCTTTGATAGTTATTTTGACCCTTATAAAGGGGTAGTTCTTTTAGTTAAAATTGTAAGTGGTAAAGTAAAAGTAAAAGATCAAATTAAGATGATGGCTACTTCTTCTGTCTTTGAAGTTACTGAAGTCGGTGTTCATACGATGACTTATCAAAGCCTTGATACCCTAGAAAGTGGTATGGTTGGCTATATTTGTGCTTCCATTAAAGATATATCTAAAGTGGAAGTTGGAGATACTATAACTTTAGAGAATAACCCCGCATCTGAACCTTTAAAAGGTTATAAAAAGATGAAACCGATGGTATTTTCAGGAATATTTCCTACGGAGTCTAGCCGTTATGATGAGTTAAAAGAAGCTTTAGAAAAATTAAAATTAAATGATGCTTCTCTTACAATTGAACCTGAAACGTCAGTTGCTTTAGGCTTTGGCTTTAGAACAGGTTTTTTGGGCCTTTTACATATGGATATTATACTAACAAGACTGGAAAGAGAATTTAATTTAGATACGATAGCAACTTCACCATCAGTAATATATCGGGTAACTTTGACGGGCGGTGATGTAATCGAGATTGATTCTCCAAATAAAATGCCTGATAAAACTAAAATTGTTAAAATTGAGGAACCTTATATATACACAAGTATTATTGCTCCAGCCGAGTTTATTGGTCCGATTATGACTTTATGTCAAAATAAAAGAGGGATATATAAGACTACTGACTACATTAATGAAAATAGAGTTAATATACATTATGAAATTCCTTTAGGAGAAATTGTTTATGACTTTTATGATAAATTAAAAAGCTCTACCAAAGGATATGCTTCTTTTGATTATGAAGTAAGTGGCTATAAAGAAAGTAAACTTGTAAAGATGGATATTTTATTAAATGGTGAAGTTGTTGATGCTTTATCAGTTATTGTTCATGAAACGGAAAGCTATAATAAAGGTAGAGCTATTGTCCAAAAACTTCGTAAATTAATTCCTAGACAAAACTTTGAAGTTCCTATACAAGCTAGCATAGGTTCTAAAGTTATAGCTAGAGAAAATATCTCTGCGATGCGGAAAAATGTTCTTGCCAAGTGTTATGGTGGAGACGTATCAAGAAAAAGAAAATTATTAGAAAAGCAAAAAGAAGGTAAGAAGAGAATGAAAATGATTGGTTCAGTTGAAGTTCCTCAGGAAGCTTTTTTAGCAGTTTTAAGTGAGGATGAATAATGAATGAAACTTTTTTAAACGATTTAATAGAATACATTGTAAATGAACCTTGTCATAATATTAGCGAAGCTGCTAAGCATTTTGGCTGTTCAAGAGCTACTATCAAGAAGTACTTAGATATGTTATCGGATAATAAAAGCTTATATTTTAATGAATTTAAAGCAATGCGTGTAAAACTTACTTTAAAAAAAGAATTACTGGATTCTCGATCAAAAGCTGGTAGCATAAGCCGTAAAAAGCCTTGCCTAACGCAAAAAGAAGCTTTAGAGGCTCGTTTTAAAAGTGTATATCAAAAAATACCCCTTCGTAAAATCGCTAAAGAATATAATTGCTCTCATATGAGTATTGCAAATGCAATTAAAAACTTGCCAGAAAAGCTTATCGAAGCTCAAGATGAGGAAGTTAAAAACATGATTCTTCAATAAGAGGGACTAGAAAATGGATGAAATAAAAGCTGTTTATATTCATATTCCTTTTTGTAAACAAATTTGTTCATATTGTGACTTTTGTAAGTTTTATTATGATCAAAAATGGGTACGAGAATATTTAATGGCTTTAGAAAAAGAGATTAAAGACCGTTATATGGATGAAAAAATATCTAAAATCTATATCGGCGGTGGAACACCAAGTGCTTTAAATAATGAAGAACTTGATTATCTATTTGCAATTATTAAACTACTTAATTTAGATGATAATATTGAATTTACTTTTGAGTGTAATCTTTCTGACATTACCGAAGATTTAATAGATAAATTAATAGCTAATAGGGTAAATAGAATCAGTATTGGCATCGAATCTTTTGACCCAGAAAAGTTAGAATTTTTAGAAAGAAACGCGGATTTTGAAGATGCTCAAAGGAAAATCGAAATGTGTAAAGCTAAGGGCCTTACTAATATTAATGTTGATTTAATGTACGCTTTGCAAAACGAAACTTTAAAGATGCTAAAAAAAGATTTAAAACTTTTCTTAAAGCTTGATGTACCTCATATTAGTACTTATAGTTTAATGATAGAGCCAAATACAAAATTATATAATAAAAAAATCGAGGCTATTGATGAAGATTTAGATGCCAAAATGTATGAAACTATTTGTAAAACCTTAGAAAATGAAGGTTATGAACATTATGAAGTTAGTAATTTTGCTAAACCTGGTTTGGCAAGTAAACATAATCTAACTTATTGGGATAATGAGGAATATTATGGTTTTGGTTTAGGAGCAAGTGGTTATGCTTTTAGGGTAAGATATACTAATACGCGTAGTCTTACTAAATATATTACAGGTAATTATGTTATGGAAAAAGAAATGTTAGGCGAAAAAGAAATGATGGATTACGAAATAATTTTAGGCTTAAGAAAAACTAAAGGCATTAATTTAAAACATTTTTATGAAAAATTTAATGTTAATTTGCAAAATCAATATCCTGTAGATGATTTAGTTAAATCAGGAGATTTAATTTACAAAGATGGTAATATTTTTATAAATCCGGACAAACTATATATTATGAATGAAATATTGATTAAATTAGTTTGAAGGATGATAGTATGCTTACAGAATTTAATGTCAATAATGGAATTATGACTTCAGAATTTAGTCCTGAAATTTTTTATTATGAAATAATGCTTGATGAGGGTGAAGATCATCTAGCTTTTGATTATAAGTCAACAGGTAAGGTTACCATATATGGAAATGAAAATCTTACTTATGGAGATAATCATATTCTAATAGAAGTTTACGATACAAGCGTGGTAACTTATACTTTTATTGTTCATAAAGAGAAAACCGATGAGGCTTTAGCTACGTTTTTAGAGTATGAAGATGCGAGCATTAAAAGTAAGATCCTTGATGATATAAAAGCTCCAGGTATAGCGGTTATAACTTTTTTAATTATTATTACATTATTCTGCATTATTTTTAAAAGAAAATAATATCATTTACTAAGGTGATTATAATGCTATACAAACTAATTGCCCACCGGGGTATTACTTCTTTAGCAAAAGAAAATAGTTTAGAGGCATTAACAAAAGCTACTCAAAGTGACTATGCAGGCTTTGAATGCGATGTAAGAATAAGTAAGGATAAAAAGCTTGCTATGCATCACAATCCCTTATATAAGGGGAAACTAGTTATAAATACTAATTATAAAGATATGAAAAAAGATGGTATTATTCTTCTTGATGATGTATTAAATATTAAAACTGATAAAATAATTGTTGTCGATGTTAAATATCCTTTCATTGATATAGACACTCTTCATGAAAAACTAGAAAAACATTCTGACAAAAAAATCTATGTTATATCTTTTTATGATAATGTTATTAGAAAATTATTTGCTAAAAAACGAACTTACAAGGTAGGTATATTAAATTATGTACTTAATACTACTGATGAGGAATTTAGTTATGATTTTGTGTGTTTACTAATGAATTTAACTAGTGATAGTCTTATTGAAAGATTTAAATTACTTAGTAAAGAAGTTTTTATTTATGGCGTAGATGATCAAAATAAAATTACTAATTTCTATCCTTATTATATTCTTAACTTATAGTGTAAATAGTATGGTATTAATTTGTAAAATAAGATGGTTGATATTATAATTAAGATAAGGTGATAAACCATGAATATCGTTGTTAGTGCTGGAGGGACTGGGGGCCATATTTATCCTGCGGTTGCCATTGTTAATAAAATAAAAGAAAAAGATAAAGATACTAATGTTTTATATATTGGAACCCATAATAGAATGGAAAAAGACATTATCCCTAAACTAGGGATTAATTATGAACCTTTAGAAATCTATGGTTTTAGTACAAGACTTATAGGAAGAGACATAAAAAATCTTTTTTTAATAAATAAAGCCAAAAAAAGATGTTTAAAATTATTTGCGGAGTTTAAGCCTGATGTCGTAATCGGTACCGGGGGATATGTTACTATGCCCGTGATTGCTGCAGCTCATAAAATGGGAATCCCTGTTGTAATTCATGAACAAAATAGTATTCCTGGTAAAACTAATAGATATCTTGCAAGTAAAGCTAATTTAGTATTTGTATCTTATGAAAATAGTATTCCATATTTTCATAAAGCTAAGAAAGTAATTTTTAGTGGTAATCCATGTGGTGAAAACGCTTTAAAAAGTATTCCTGCTAGTAAAAAAGATTTAGGCCTTTCTGATGATAAAAAATTAGTGTTAATAGTCTCAGGATCTTTAGGTAGTAACACGATTAATGCCTTTTTTACGAGGGTTTTATCCTGGGTAAAAGATGATGCCAACTATGAAGTTTTATATATAACTGGAAAAGCTTACTACGAAAATTTTATAAAAAATAAAACTTTTAGTAAAAATGTTAAAATACTTCCTTATGTTGATAATATGACAAGTTTATTAAAAAGTGTTGATTTGGTAATCTCAAGAGCAGGAGCAGGAACTTTATCCGAGATTTTAGCTCTTCAAATTCCGAGCATTATTATTCCTTCACCATATGTGGCTAATAATCATCAATATTATAATGCTTTGGATTTAAAAAATAAAAATGTTGGTATTATGATTGAAGAAAAAGATTTGAATGATAAAAAAGTTTTTGAACTTGTTAATGATTTATTAAAAGATAATAATGCCGAATATAAAAAAATGAAAGAAAAGCTTCAAAAAATGGGCATGAAGAACTCTTCGGAAATAATATATGAAGAAATAAAGAAGGTGCTATAATGGATAAATATGGAATAGTTTTAGAAAATGTTAATTTAAAAGAACTTTCAACTATTGGTATTGGCGGTGTAGCTAAATATTTAGTAAGACCATATTCTTATGTTGACCTTACTAAGCTACTCGATTATTTAGAAGAAAATAATATTAAGTATTATATTCTTGGTAATGCTTCCAATGTTATTATTGATGATGAGTATTTTGATGGAGTCATCATAAAACTTGATGAATTTAATAACATAGAAATAAATGGCAAAGAAGTTACCGCGGGAGCAGGAGTTATGCTTCCTAAACTTGTAAATGTTTGTCTGCAAAAAGAACTAGTATCTTTAGCTCCTTTTTCTATGATTCCTGGCACTGTTGGTGGAAGTGTTGTAGGTAATGCCGGAGCATATGGTCATGAAATAATGGAATATGTTAAGGAAGTTAAGGTAATTGATAAAGAGCATAAGATAAAAACGATTGTTAAAGATGACATTTCTTTTGGTTATCGATATACTTCTTTAAAAAATAATTATATTGTTTTAAGTGCAACATTTATATGTGAAAAAGGTAATCCTATTGAAGTACTTAGTGATATTCAAGCCAGAAATGAAAAAAGAAGAGATACCCAACCTCTTGATAAGCCGAGTGTAGGAAGTATATTTAGAAATCCCGAAGATATTCCCGCGGGGCATTTGATTGAAGAATTAGGCCTTAAAGGTATGAAAGTCGGAGGAGCTATGGTTAGTGAAAAACACGCTAATTTTATTATTAATAATGGTAATGCTACTTTCGATGATGTTATTAAATTAATAGATAAAATAAAAAAAGAGGCTAAAGAGAAAAAAAATATTGATTTAGTACTAGAACCAACAATTATAAAATGGGATTAATATCATGAATAAAGAGGTTAAAAAGAAAAGAAGAAAAATACGAATAAGTGGTGTTATTTTAATACTTCTTATTCTTTATTTAGTAGCTATGTGTGGTTACTATCTTTTTACTATGAAAATAAAAAGTATTAATGTTAAGGGCCTTAATTATCTGTCCGAAAATGAGGTGCTTTCTTCTGCAAATATCGATTTAGATACTTCTATTTTTAAAATTTTAACCTCTTCAATAAAAAAGAAAATAGAAAAAATACCTTTAGTAAAAAGCGCTAAATTTCATATTAATTTAAATGGTGAGCTTATAATTGAGATAAAAGAAAATAAGATATTATTTTTAAATTCTTTAGACAATAAAATAGTTCTTGAAAAAGGTAAAACTATTGAAAATAAAGATTATAAAGGTGTTCCTGTTTTAGTTAATTATGTTAAATCAGAATCTTATACTAATTTAATTGAAGCTTTAGGTAAAATTGATAGTGATATTCTTTTTATGATTAGTGAAATTGAATATAAACCAGATGAATATAATGGGGTTATTTTAGATGAAGAAAGATTCCTTTTACGAATGAATGATGGTAATTTAGTATTTGTAAATAATGTTAATATGGAAAAACTTAATAGGTATCAATCAATATATGCATCTGTCGGTAGTGGAGGAGTGTTATATTTAGATAGCAATAGCGATAATTATATTTTCACGATTTATACAGAAGACGGAAATGTTGAAGAGCAGTCAGGGGAGATAAAAAATGAAGAATAATTACAATGAAGAAATGAAAAAGATAATATCATCTTTAGAGGGAGTACCAAAATTACTACTGCATTCTTGCTGTGGGCCATGTTCTACAGAGTGTATAGCAAGGCTTACACCTTATTTTGATATTACAATTTTTTATTATAATCCCAATATTGAACCTGAAGAGGAATACTTAAAAAGAAAAAAAGAACAAATAAGACTTTTAAATGAAATAAGTCACCAAAATAAACTTGATTTTCTAGACTGTGATTATAGTAATGAAGATTTTAGAAAGGTTGCTATTGGGCTTGAGCTTGAACCCGAAGGTGGTAGCAGATGTCATCGCTGTTATGAGTTAAGGCTTAAGAAAACAGCGATAGTAGCTAAAGAAAAGGGTTATGATTACTTTGGAACTACCTTAACGGTAAGTCCATATAAAAATTCTGAAGTGATTAATAGTATTGGAAGTAAGATTGCCGAAGAAGAAAATATAAAGTTTTTATATAGTGATTTTAAAAAAGAAGATGGGTATAAAAAGTCAATTGAATACTCTAAGAAATATAAGCTTTATAGACAAAATTATTGCGGTTGCTTATTTAGCAAACAAGCTGAGATTGAAGAATAAAATTGGAATTTTGTGATAAAATAGCTAAAAATAGCTGGAATTTTGTGATAAAACAGGTTGAAATGGCTGGAATTTTGTGATGAAACATATACAAAAGTCTGAAATTAAGCTAAAATATCTTAATATTATTTAACAAATAAAATACTGCCCGTATACATAAAATACTTGTATATGGGTATTTTTTTTGATACAATACTCGTGGCTCATAAAAGTCAAATAAACATTGATGTGGACTAGGTTTGCGAGTGCACGAAGAGTGTGTAGACTTAGGGTGAAGCGTCAAGGTGAAATAACGAAGGAGGGATATTTTTATGGCTATAGTTTCTATGAGTTATTTATTAGAAGCTGGAGTTCATTTTGGCCATCAAACAAAAAGATGGAATCCCAAGATGAAAGAGTATATTTTTAATTCAAGGGATGATATTTATATCATTGATCTTGAAAAGACTCAAGCATTACTTGAGGAAGCATATAATGCAATTAAGACCATTGCTGAAAATGGTGGAAAGTTCTTATTTGTTGGAACTAAGAAACAATCTGGAGAAGTATGTATTGAAGAAGCTTTAAGAAGCAATTCATACTATGTAACAGAAAGATGGTTAGGTGGTACTCTTACTAACTTTAGAACAATAAGAAGAAGAGTTAAAAGACTTGAAGAAATCGAAGAAATGGAAGCAAATGGAACATTTGATGTTCTTCCTAAAAAAGAAGTAATCGGAATTAAGAAAGAATATGAAAAATTAAATCGTTTACTTTGTGGTATTAGAGAAATGGCTAAATTGCCTCAAGCTCTAATTATTGTTGATCCTAAGAAAGAATATAATGCTATTAAAGAAGCTAGAAAATTAAAGATACCTGTATTTGGCGTTGTAGATACTAATGGTGATCCAGATGATGTTGATTATGTAATACCTGGTAATGATGATGCTGTAAGAAGCATTAAAGTATTACTAGGCGTTTTAACTAATGCTATTTGTGAAGCAAACGGCTTGGAAATGGTTGATTATGTATCTGAAGATGACAAGAATAAAGGTAAAGAATCAATGGCTGATTTAATGAAAAATGAGCATGTTGATAAAAAGGCTTTAAAAGCTGAAAAAGAAAATGATGTATATACAATTGAAGATGAAGCTGTTGAAGAGAAAAAGGAAGTTAAGCCTAAAAAAGAAGTAAAAGAAAATAAAAAAGTTGATTATGAGGCTATGACTTTATCTGAACTTAAAGCTTTAGCTAAAGAAAAAGGCGTTAAAGGTTATTCTTCAATGAAAAAAGAAGAATTAATTGCGGCTGTAAAGTAGGTGTGATATGGAAATTACTGCAAGTTTAGTAAAAGAACTTAGAGAAGTAACTGGTGCTGGTATGATGGATTGTAAAAAGGCGCTAAGTGAAACTAATGGT
The DNA here is from genome assembly GCA_947598485.1 of uncultured Bacilli bacterium. GTDB lineage: Bacteria > Bacillota_I > Bacilli_A > RF39 > UBA660 > UBA6448. The sequence continues at coordinate 59,000 of CANQFJ010000005.1, forward strand.
AACATGGATGAAGCTGTAAATTGGCTTAGAGAAAAGGGCATAGCTAAATCTGCTAAAAAAGAAAGCCGTATTGCTGCTGAAGGTCTTGCTAATATTTATGTTGATGGTAATAATGCTGTTATTGTTGAAGTAAATAGTGAAACAGATTTCGTTAGTAAAAATGAAGAATTCGTTTCTATGATTGATACTATCGGTAATACAATATTAAAATCAGATGCTACAACTTTAGAAGAAGCAAATGATTTAGATACTGGTGATGGTACTATTGCTGATTTAATAATTGCTAAAACTGCTAAGATTGGTGAAAAATTATCTTTGAGAAGATTTGTTAAATTAACTAAGAAAGATAATGAAAGCTTTGGGGCATATATCCATATGGGTGGTAAAATTGCTGCTTTAACAGTTGTTGCTGATGCTTCTGAAGAAGTTGCTAAAGAAGTTGCAATGCAAGCTGCTGCTATGAGACCTTTATATACTTTTATAGAAGAGGTTCCCGCAGACCTTCTTGATGCTGAAAAAAATGTTCAAAGAGAACTTGCTATTAATGAAGGAAAACCTGCAGATATAGCGGAAAAAATGGTTGAAGGTCGTATCAAAAAGTATTATAAAGAAATATGTTTAAATGAACAACCATATATCAAAGATGGCGATATTTCCGTAGGTACTTATGTTAAAAATAATGGTGGTTCTATTGTTAATATGGTAAGATACGAAGTAGGCGAAGGCATGGAAAAAAGAAATGAAAACTTTGCTGAAGAAGTTATGAACCAAGTAAACGGAAAGTAATAAAAAGAAAGCCCGCGGAATGCGGGTTTTAATTTGACTATTACAAATTATTATGATAAATTATATTGGCTTGTTAAGGGGGATACCAATGCAACTATACATGACTGATAAAGCTATTGAATTTAATAGTGAATATGAGAAATTACAAAGAGTTCTTGATGCCTTAAAAGAGGCTCATATGGACGTTTCTAGTGAAAGAAAAAAAGCTTTAGATTTAAAAAACGAAGTTGATCATGATGCTTTGCATGCTATTAGTACAGTCGGAATTGAAAAGGCATATGACAAAGGGCTAAAAGGTCTAAGTGAAATTAGTGATAATTTAAAAAAACATGAGGTATATTATAACGCTTATACATCTGCTGGAGATATTGAAACTAAGATTAGTGGCCAAGATGTAAGTCAAGACCAACTAAAATCTTTTGCGGATATAACTATTAGTCTTTTAAAAAAGATTAATGCTTCCGATACAAGGGTATTCCAAAGTGAAGAAAGCATTGTTGATAAAGTATATGATGTAGCTTATAGCATTATCAAACTTGAGTTATTAACATCAGGCACTAGTGAGGTTTTAACTTGGGTTAAATCTGATAGTGTAGCTTCTAATCTTATTGATACTCGTATTTTTGAAGATATTGCTAAAGTTCCTAAAGACTCTACAGTATATGGTCAAATTAGGACGATGCTTGCGGATATCAATGTTGGCAGAGTAACTAATGCTAATGATGTTAACTCCGGTTTAAATTATACAGCTTTAAATGAAGGCTTCATATTATTTTTAGCTCTTCAAGATAGCGGTAACGTTCAAAAAATTCAAAATTATCTTCTTGAAACAATAAATGATATATTAGAAAATGAAAAAGAAGCCAAAAGACAAAAACATGAGAATATTGATCATCAAACCAATGCTGATATCTTTAAGGAGAAAATTAAAGAATCTCGCTTTTATAAACAAATAGCTTTAGGTCTTGGCTTAATTGCCATTTTAGTAGGCATTAAGCAAGGTTCTGATGCTTTAGCTAAGACCTTTGGTCATGACGAATTTAGAACACGGGTTGATTATTATTCTTCTGAACAAGGTGAATTACCGGAATATCCTGAATTTATGAAGAAAATAGATGATTATTCCCAAACGACTCTTAAAGCATATGGGACTTGGAATAGAGAAAATGTCTTTTATGGAGACTATGAAAGAGATGTTGTAGTATTTGACTTATCGGGTATTGATTTAGATAATCTTGATGATTATGCTTCTATAGATTTTTCACATTTAACACCAACTTCAAAAGCCATTGAAACTTCAGAAGAATTAGATCCTAGTATGCTATATGATGATGCCATTATCGAAATTACTCGTCTTATTCAGGATCCTAATGACACCGTTTTTGTCCCTAATGAAAAGGCTCAAAATATTTTTATTACTGTAATTTCTGTTATAGAATGCATTGTTGCAAGTGTAGGATTAGGTTTTCTTCTTGATAAAATGTTTAAAAATATTGCCGAGACATTTGCAAGCGGAAAGCTTAGAAAACAAGAACTTAAATTTTTAAAAGAAGGCTTAGAAAAATATAAAATGCTTACCGAAAAAAATGAAGAGTTTAAAAAACGCTTCTTAGAAAGTTATCAAAAATACTCTAGTATCATTAGTGATAGTAATATTAAAGAACAATGTGAGAGTCTTTTAAAAAGGATAAAAAACGAATAGTTTTATTTACATAGCCCTTTGTAAAGGGTTTTTTTATGTAAGAAATTATGTTAAAATTAAGATGGTGAACATAATGAAAAAAAATGAAGCCCATCCAATAACAATTAAACTTTTTAAAAACAATGTTCAAGCAGTTATATATATAATTTTATTTTTTGTGTTACTCGCAGGATTTATTTATTTTGGTAATAAAGAGTATAAATCTAACGATAACGATAATGAAAAGTTTTCTAGTGAACATAGTGGAGCTAATCAAAATAATGTTTTTAAATATATTAATGTTAAACAGGCTTATAACTTGGTAAGAAACGATGATTGCCTTTTATTTTTAGGAATGTCGAATAATGAAAATGTAACATATTATGCTAATGTTTTAGATGATGTTGCTAAAGAACTAGGAATTAGTAATATAAATTATTATGATATTGAAGATGATCGGCAAAATAGAAATGCTACATATGAAAGCATTATTAATTATTTTAAAGATTATATTACCTATACGGACGATGATAATATTGACTTACATGTTCCTACTTTAATTGTTAAAAAAAATGGCGAAGTACTATTATTTGATGATGAAGAAGCATTTAGAAAAGGAAATATTTCCAATGAAGAGTATTGGGCTAATATAACTTTTGATAAAAAGACAATTATAACTAGTGCATTAACTGATTATTTGGAAAAGGAGAAGTAAAAATGGAAGAACGTAATGGTTTTAAATTTGGAATCTTTATTGTTATAGTTTTAATTATTATTATAGGTGGTTTTGTTTTAATGAAAAAAAGCACTAATTTTGGAACAAAAGAAGAAACAAAAAAAGATTTCTTTGATAGTGAAACTAAACGCAAAGATATTAGAATTGATAAAGACAAAGATTATATTTATTTTACCGATTATGAAGTCTATGAAGATAAACTTGATATTGATTTTGAAAAAGTTTATATTAATTTCAAAGATGATAATAATATAGCTAAAACTTTGAATGACGAAAATGCCTCATTTAAAGCAAATATCAAAAAAGATAACAATGAAAAAGATGCTCCCTACGATAAGTTAAGTTATGCCAAGTATTCTAAATACGAATTATATACTTATGGTGATTACATTACTCTTTTAGTTAAATATTATACTTATACTACGGAAAATTTTATATCTTTTATCTCGTCTAAGGCCTATGTATTTAATTTAAATAATGGTAATTTAGTTACAAACGAAGAACTAATTAAAAAATATAATATAACTTTAAATGATATAAATACCAAAATATCTGATTTTGTTGTTGGTCAAGATTTAATTAAGGATGGCGAGAAACTAGATGCCGATGCTACAGTCGCAGCGAATAAAGATAATTTAGTTTTATATGTTGATAAACTAGGTAAGCTTAATGCCTCAATTCTTGTCAAAAGTGATAAAAAAGATTATAATGATAATGTAATATTGAGTTAAGGAGAACAATGAATACTGAAAGTAAAATGAGTAAAACACTTGAAAGTGTTAAAGAAAGACTTACTACTATTAGAGCAGGAAGAGCTAATCCTGCGATGCTAAATGGCATTATGGTAAGCTATTATGGTACACCTACACCAATCCAAAGTGTAGCAAACATTACGGTTCCTGAAGCAAGACAACTTTTAATTAAGCCTTTTGATAAATCTTGTATTAAAGATATAGAAAAAGCTATTATTGAGGCTAACTTAGGAGTAAATCCTACGAATAATGGGGAAATGGTTATTATTACAATTCCTGAGCTTACTGAAGATAGAAGAAGAGAATATGTTAAACTTGCCAAAGGAATTGGTGAAGAAGGTAAGGTAGCGCTTAGAAATATTCGTCAAGAGGATAAAGATGAAATACTGGCTGCTAAATACCCTGAAGACGAAGAAAAGCTTATGCTTGATGATTTGCAAGAAACAATTAATAAATATACAAAATTAATTGATGAAGAAATTAAGATAAAAGAAGAAGAATTAATGAAGGTATAGTATGGATAAAATTACTAAGATAGTTTTATCCGTTTTAGGAATTCTAATTGCTATTGTTATACTCGTTGTGATAATTGTTAATATTCCTAAGAAGAATGATAATTATGATATATCCATGATGCATGAAGTTAATACTCAAGATATACTAGGGATGTTTAATGATAAAGGAACTTATGTAGTCCTTTTTGGCAACGAAACTTGTGATGTATGTGAAAGATTACTTCCTAAAATGGCTGAAGCCCAAAAACAGCTTAATTATGTTACCCAATATATAGATGTCCTATCAATTGATTTTGATTCTGAAACATGGAAGGCTTTATACGATAAGCTAGATATGAAATCAACTCAAACTATGTCTGAAGATGGTAGTGGACCAAAAGTTACGGATACTTATGGTTATTTTATACAGCAAAAAATGGCTCCGATTGTTGTAATTATAAAAAATGGTAAACAAACAGGAGGATTCATCGGAGGCGTTGATCAAACAAATTTAATTGGCTGGCTTAAAGTTAAAATAGCTAATAATACAAATGAATGATATCAAGACAAAACTTGATATTTTTTTATATATGATATATATTGTTCATAAGGGTGATAGATATGAAAAAAATCATACTTATTTTAACTATTCTTCTTCTAGCTACAGGTTGTAATATTTTAAACTCTAAAGATAATAGTGATGCTAAAGAAGAACCATATACTTTAACAAGTGATCAAGATAAAATTGCAAATAGAATAGTTAATTTATTAGACCCTCAATTTGAAAATAAAGAATTTAATGATCTTACAGATTATTATAAAGTAGAATTATTATATTATATTGCCGAAGCAGAAAATGAAGATGTTAATGGTTATCCATTATTTGATAACCCAGAGCTTTATTTAAATAAAAAGAATTTTGAGATGTTAACAAGAAGATATTTTGGACCTGAAGCCAAAATTGATATGGTTGATATTTATTGTCCTTTTTGTGATAAAGTATATTACTATTACAATGAACAAAGTGAGTCATATATGGAAAATACTGAACATTTAGGCCATGGGGCAAGTTTTCCTATTATAAAAAGGAAACAAATGGGAGTATTTAAAAAGGGAAATATGATTAGCATTAAGTATAAAACTTTATTTTCTAACTATGTTGATATAGGTTCTCCCGAAAAATTTTATAAAAGTATAAACGATGCTATATGGGATAAAAACGCCGTTGCTTCTTTTAGTGATTATTGCTGGGGTGATGATTTTGATTTTAATTGTGATTATGATAAAATGTTTAATGAAATAGACTTTGACATTTTTAGCTATAATTTTAGACTTGATGGGGATAATTTTTACTTTATTAATTATACTATAGAGTGAGGAATATGAAAAAGATATTAGAATATAAAAATTTAATTATGGCTGTTATAGTATTAATTTTATTTGCTGCATGTTTTATGCCTACGAATGAAACTACGGAGCAAAAAGAAACATCTCAATATGTTGAAACGTTAGAATAATAAAATTGATATTTAAATACATTATGCCTACTTAGTAAACTGATTGTTAAGCTGCTTTAAATTGGCTAAAAAAGACATTAATTATGCTAAAATAATTAATGATAATAGGAGTGGACATAATGAAAGAAGAATGGAAAGAATTTAATGAAGGTTTATGGTGTAATAGCATAAATGTGGCAGATTTTATTAAGTGCAATTATACACCATATGAGGATGATGAATCCTTTTTAGAAAAAGCTACGGATAAAACTATAAAAGTATGGAATAAATGTTCTGATTTATTAAAAGAAGAGTTAAAAAAAGGTGTCCTTGATATAGACACTGACCATATGTCGGGTATTAATAATTTTGCTCCCGGTTATATTTGTGAGGATGATAATGTAATTGTCGGTCTTCAAACGGATAAACCACTTAAAAGAATGATAAATCCATATGGTGGAATAAGAATGGTATACTCATCACTAGAGGCTTATAATTATCAGTTAAATCCTGAAGTAAATCATTACTTTAACGAATTTCGTAAAACTCATAATCAAGGTGTATTTGATGTCTATACCCCAGAGATAAGAAAGGCTCGTCATGTTGGCTTATTAACAGGGCTTCCTGATGCCTATGGTCGAGGAAGAATTATTGGCGATTATCGTAGAATTGCACTATATGGCATAGATTTTTTAATGGAACAAAAGAAAAAGGAGTGGGAAGCTCCATGTGGCCGAATGAATAATGGTTTAATTCGGCAAAGAGAAGAATTATCTGAACAATATCGGGCCCTAGATAAGATGAAACAAATGGCTCAAAGCTATGGTTTTGACATATCAAGGCCTGCCGCGAATGCCAAAGAAGCTATTCAATGGACATATTTTGGCTATCTTGCTGCCGTTAAAGAAAATAATGGGGCAGCAATGAGCTTAGGTAGAGTAGATGCCTTTTTAGATATTTATATCGAAAGAGATTTAAAAAATGGCCTTATTACCGAAAAAGAGGCTCAAGAATTAATTGACCAATTTGTAATTAAACTTCGCTTAGTAAGACACTTAAGAACTCCTGAATATGATGAATTATTTTCTGGTGATCCAACGTGGGTAACTTGTTCAATCGGAGGTATGACTACCGAAGGAAGAAATATGGTTACTAAAACTTCTTATCGGATTTTAAATACTTTATCTAATCTTGATCCTGCGCCAGAGCCTAACATGACCGTATTATGGAGTAATAATTTACCTGAAGCTTGGAAAAAATATTGTGCTAAAATGAGTATTGATACTGATTCTATTCAATATGAAAATGATGATTTAATGCGACCAATTTATGGTGATGATTATGCTATAGCGTGTTGTGTATCTGCTATGCGCGTAGGTAAAGATATGCAATTTTTTGGTGCTCGCTGTAATCTTGCTAAGTCTTTACTTTATTCTATAAATGGGGGAGTAGATGAAAAAACAAATGACCTTGTTTTGGAAAACTTTCCTAAAAATACTGATGAATATTTAGATTATGATAAAGTGAAGGAACAGTATTTTAAAGTACTGGAAAAAGTAGCGCAAATTTATAGTGATGCGATGAATATTATCCACTATATGCATGATAAATATGCTTATGAAGCTGGACAAATGGCTTTGCATGATACTGATGTTCATCGCTATATGGCCTATGGTGTTGCGGGTCTTTCTGTTGTTGCGGATTCTTTATCCGCAATTAAATATGCTAAAGTAAAGCCTGTTAGAAATGAAGATGGTATCGCGGTTGATTTCGAAGTTGAAGGGGATTTTCCTAAATATGGTAATGATGATGATAGAGTTGATAATATAGCTAAAGAAGTTCTTAATAAATTTTTTAGTGAACTTAAAAAATATTATTGTTATCGTAAAGCCGAACCTACAATGTCAGTGCTTACAATTACGTCAAATGTTGTGTATGGTTCAAAAACAGGATCTACTCCAGATGGTCGAAAAGATGGGGAACCTTTTGCTCCAGGCGCTAATCCTATGCATGGCAGAGATGAAAATGGTGCTATTGCTAGTTTAAATAGTGTTGCTAAGCTTGAATATGCAACTTGCTGTAAAGATGGCATATCTAATACATTTTCAATTGTACCATCGGCTTTAGGAATGGATAAAAATAATCAGATTGAAAACTTAGTTACTTTACTTGATGGTTATTTTAAACAAAATGCTCATCATTTAAACGTTAACGTTTTAACAAGAGATACATTAATAGATGCGATGAATAATCCTGAAAAATATCCTCTTTTGACAATTAGAGTTTCAGGCTATGCCGTAAGATTTAATCGTTTAACTAGAAAACAACAAGAAGAAGTAATTTCAAGAACGTTTCATGAGAAGATATAATGACAGGAGCAGTAGATTCTATAGAAACTTTTGGCTTAGTTGATGGACCTGGCATTAGAACAGTAGTTTTTTTGTCAGGCTGTAAATTAAGATGTAAGTTTTGCCATAATCCTGAGATGTGGATAAAAGGTAGAGAAAACTATACACCAGAAGATTTAGCTAAAAGAATTTTGAAAAATAAAAATTATTTTGGTAATAAAGGAGGCGTTACCTTTTCGGGAGGAGAGCCTCTTTTACAAAGTGACTTTATAATTGAGGTTTGTAAAATTCTAAAAAAAGATAATATTCACATAGCTTTAGATACTGCTGGAGTAGGGCTGGGAAATTATCGTGAATTACTTAATATCGTAGATTTAGTTTTACTTGATATAAAACATACTGACGCAAGAGAATATGAGCTTTTAACGGGCCATGATATTAACGATTCTTTAAATTTTATAAAGGAATTAAATCAAAGCAGTAAAGAAGTTTGGATAAGGCAAGTTATTGTACCGGGCTTACATGATAATACAGAATATCTTATAAGCTTAAATAATTTTATTAAAAATATCAACAATATTACCAAAATTGATTTTCTACCATATCATAAGTTAGGATCAGAAAAATATGAAACTTTGAATATATTTAATCCTTATAAAAATATGCCAGAAATGGATAAAGAAAAATGTGATAAGTTACATCAAGAATTCTTAGAAATGTATCAAAAAGAAAATTATTAGTTTTAAACTAATTTTTTTTAAAATGCTTATGCGAACAAACATTCGTAAATTTTTAGAGTAAATTCATTTTTTTCTAAAAGTTTATCAAAAAGCAGACTTATTTCGGTAAAAATATATAAAAACTGAAATTAGTTTTTTAATTTAAATAGTAAATTTCCAAA
>CANQFJ010000006.1 GCA_947598485.1 uncultured Bacilli bacterium
ATTCAATGTACAACATTCAAAAAATGAGCAAGCCCTTTATTTATCTAGGCTTGCTCATTTTAACTGTCAAAGTCAAGTTACCTACTATTTGCCAAGTAATATCCATATACTTTTATGGACAAATTAACATTATTTGCTTATAATTATGGGTGGTGATTTTTTTATGGATATCGAAGAATTTAATTATGAACTTCCTGAAGAGTTAATTGCCCAATCTCCCATTAAAGATCGGAGTAGTTCTAAACTATTAGTTCTTGATAAACAAACGGGAGAATATCAAGATATGATTTTTAAAGATATCTTAAATCTTTTTCATAAAGGCGATGTTTTAGTGCTTAATAACACTAAGGTGTTGCCAGCGAGAATATTTGGTCAAAAGAAAGAAACTAATGCTCATATTGAACTTTTACTTCTTAAAGATTTAGGGGATGATATTTGGGAGTGTTTATCTAAACCATTTAAAAGACTTAATGTGGGAACTATTATTAACTTTAATGATGAGCTTGAGGCACAAGTAATAGAAAAGGATACAGAAGGTATCGTTAAAGTTAAATTTACTTATCAAGGTATCTTTTTAGAAATAATAGAAAGACTTGGCATTATGCCACTTCCTCCATATATTCATGAAACTTTAAAAGAACAAGATCGATATCAAACGGTCTATGCTAAATACCTTGGCAGTAGTGCGGCGCCAACGGCAGGACTTCATTTTACGAAAGAACTATTAAAAGCTCTTGAGGAAAAAGGGGTAGAACTATTATATGTAACATTACATGTGGGCCTAGGAACTTTTAGACCCGTTATGGAAGAAGATATTACTAAACACAATATGCATAGTGAAGAATATGAAATAACCGAAGACGTAGCTATTAGATTAAATAAAGCTAAAAAAGAGGGGAGAAAGATCTACGCTGTTGGTACAACTTCGACCCGTACTTTAGAGGCTAATATAACAAAGTATGGTGAATTTACAAGTACTAAAGAAAGTACTAATATCTATATTTATCCTGGCTATGAATTTAAAGCTATTGATGGTTTAATAACTAATTTTCACTTACCTAAAAGTACTCTTATAATGCTTGTAAGTGCCCTTGCAGGCCGAGAAAATATCTTAAATGCTTATGAACATGCTAAAAAAAGCGGTTATCGTTTCTTTTCCTTTGGCGATGCTATGCTAATTAGATAAGGGTTTAATTCTTGATCTTGACCATATATACTCTAATGATTCAAGTTTAAACCTTTTTTGAAATAATTTTTCAAAATAAATAAGAACCGAATCATATATGCCAAAGTTTTCCAAACAAAGGGGCTTAATTTGCTCCTTTTTATTTGCGGTTTCATATGCTTCAAGAAAAAGAAAATCGGGATCAACAGTTTTTATATAAAAGTATATGGCTTCATCGCCATTTAAAATGCCAAAGTTTCTCCTTGAAGTTGTAAGCTTTTCGGCACATCTAGTCATTAAAGAACCAAGACTTTTTGTACCATAAGACATCAAAAAAGAATACCTAGCTACAATTTCATCAATTTCGGTAATCCTTTCTTCAGATAAATTACCAAAATTGGTAAACCCTAAAGTATTATAAAACTTAAAAATGGTTTGCTTATTAAAGTATACAGTCATTTTTCCCTTTCAATTTCATAATGATATTACAAAAATATTTGTAATGCAAGATTAATGCTGTTATAATAAACGTTAGAACTGAGGAAAATATGGCAATACATACTTTTGAAAGCACAGATGATGTTATTAAAAAGCTATTACAAAAATATGCTATTTTTAACTCTGATATTGATTTCTACAAAGAAGCATTATTGCCATATTCTCGTCTTAGCCTTGATAAAATGTTTTATAAAACGGAAAGTGTTATTACTAGTGAGATAAGAAAGAGTGTTAAAGAAGATAATGATTGGCTTATAAAATATATAGAACAAGAATTAAAGACTTGTAGATCAATTACTAAAGCTCTTAATAATATAGGAGATTTATGTAGTAATTGGCGTTTAGATATTGATATTGATACTCTTAAAGTATTAGTCGATACATCTTCCGTTTTAAATGATGCTTTATCGCAAGTAATGAGAAGTTTTAAAGAAATAACAATGACTAACATAGAAAGATTTACAAACAATAAGGCTTTAGTCGATATTTTAATTGGGTATGCTATGATTAATGATCTTCTTAAGGAAGAAGATGCTCAATTAGAAAATGAAAATATTGATATACCTGGTTTTATGTCAGACGATAGTGTAAAACTTTACTTAAGAGAAATAGGTAAAATTCCTCTTTTAAATCCAGAGCAAGAAAGAGAATTAAGTTATAAAGCTAAACAGGGATCTAAAGCTGCTAAAGATGCTCTTGCGGAGCATAATTTACGTTTAGTTGTTAGTCTTGCTAAAAGGTTTTTAGGCAGAGGCCTTGATTTTAACGATTTAATCCAAGCGGGTAATGAAGGCTTATTAAAAGCTGTTGATAAATACGATCCAGAAAAAGGTTATAAATTTTCGACTTACGCAACATGGTGGATACGTCAGTCTATAGATAGAACAATTAAGGATGAAGGTAGAACGATAAGAGTACCTGTTCATCTTCAAGAATCTTACAATAAGTTGAAAGCTGCGAGAGAAAAACTCATGGGAATGTATGGTGAGTCAGTATCATGGGAGGATGTAGCGGCTTATTTAGGAATACCTTTAAAAAAAGTAGAATCAATTGTAAACAATTTTAAGGATATGGTTTCCATAAATAGTTTTGTTGGAGATGAGGAAGATACCGAACTTGGTGATTTTTTATCAGATCCTGATGATCTTACACCTGAAGAGTTAGCTATGAAAAAAGCACTAAATGATGCTTTAACTATGGTTCTTGATACGTTAACCTCTAGAGAAGAGCAAATATTAAGGTTAAGATTTGGCCTTCAAAATCTTAATAATCCTAATCCGGATTATGACAGAACTCATACTTTAGAAGAATGTGGAGCTTTCTTTGGAGTTACAAGAGAACGAATTAGGCAAGTTGAAGCTAAAGCTCTACGTAAGCTTAGTAACACAAGCCGAAGATATAAACTCGCGGGATTTTATCCAGGACAAGAAAGCCCAGTTAAAATATTTAATGATTCAGCAAATCACAAACCAGCCCAAACTCCTAAGCCAAGTCCTGAATTATGGACTCAAGAACAAAAAGATAAATTTGGGATATGTCAAAATGGCGTTCAAAATAGCGAACCTAAAAAGCCGAGAAAACATCATAAACCTGCTCAAGGTAATGGGGCTAAAGAGTCAAGAAAATATCATAAACCAGAAAAATATTTATATGAAGTATTAGAATGTACACCTGATGAATTTAGAATGGTTAAATATTTTTTAAAATATAAAGATAGCGATTCATATAAGGTTTTCTTCTTGATTTATGGCGACAATTTAAACCAAATAGGATCATTTAATTCTATCAGTGCTAAACAAAGAAATAATTATAATAGTGCTTTACATCTTATTAGATCCAAAATAGCTCTTTATCGAAAGTCCTATATATTTTCTTTAAGAGAAGCATTAGAGTTAACTGAGGATGAGTATAAAATAGCCTTAGAATATATTAAAGGTCTTGAAAATATAGAAGTTCTCAAAGTAGTGCATGGTGAAGACCTTAGCCTTAAATCTAATACTAAGCTTCTTGAAAAGCAAGCCTTAGCAGAATATCAAAAAATATTGGCCGATGTTCGCTCATATGTAAAAAATATAAAAAACACTAAAGGCTTAAGACAAATCATTGAGTGCCCTACGAAATATTGGGATGATTTTAAGAGTTACATTTGTCAAAATACTAGATATTCTTATGAAGTTTTATCTCCAATATTTGGCAGTGATTTATCCCTAGAATTAACACCTCGGGAATTGGAGGCTAAAACTAATCGTGATTATGAAAGTGCTATAGTAAATCTAAAAGCTAAATTAACTTTCATGTATAGATATGTTGGTAAAAATTTAGTGACAATTGCTAATATTCCTGAAAAGGAATGTGAAGAAACTTTAGAATATCTAAAAGATGATGCTTATTTAGTGTCATTATTTGGTCCCAATTTACTGTCTGAAATTAATGTAAGAATGTTATTAAATTTAAATGAGGAGGAAATTAAAGATATTATGGAAACAGTTAAAAAAGCAAGAAAAAGAGTAGGTACAACCCTACAAAGATCACTTCAATTAAGTGATGAAGATATCGATGTCATAGCAGCATTAAATGCTTCTTTAGATATCAATACGACTTATAGGGATACTTTAAGAAACCTTTTTGGTCCGGATCTTCTTGGTTCAAAAGATCCAAAAGTTGATATTCATAATTTGCTAGCGAGAATAAGAGGGCAAGTAAAAATTGCTCTAACTTACAAAAACAAAACAATATATGAAATAGCAGCTTCAATGTATGGTTTTGAGTTAAAGCCCGTGAATATTGTAAAATTAAGAAGCTATTTGCGTATGTCACCAAATTATGAAGCTTTTGCTGATTTATTCGGTAAAGATTTAAATGAACCAATGAATTTAGCAATGTATTTTGCTTATGATGGTCGAAGATCGTGGGTTATTTTTAATAAAAATTTAGTCGGAATAATTAATTCATGTAATGAGCATACGCCATATGATGAGATTATTGAATCTCACGAAAATAAATATCTTGATGAAATATTTGGCCAAACAGTATGTCCTATAGAGGACATAAAGGCTTATGTAAGCAAACTTGATGTAGATTTAGTTGCCTTGTTAAAATCTATTCATGGCGAAAATTTTGATCAACGATTTATGGCTACGAATCCGGTTCTTACCCTAGGAACAGTGAAGAAATATGAGGTTGCTATAGCTACTATCAAAAATCTCTATACATATGTTCAAAATCCGAATCCTATTGTTACAGCTGAGGCTTCTACAGAGTCAGATTTATCAAGTACACTTGGTGATTCAGCACAAGCTCTATCAAGTACACCTGTTCTTGACAATTCTGCATCAGCTAGTGAAGTAGATTTAAATATTTATAATATTCCTTTGTTTAGAGAAGCAATAAAAGTAGTACCTATTGAATATCGTTATATTTTAATGTTTCATTTAGGTTTAGGAGAAGAGGGTATTGCGTACTCTACTCAAGATTTAGCCCTTATTTTTAACCGCTCTGAAGAAGAGATTCAAAATGCTTTGTTAAGAGGAAAGATTTTCTTTGATGAAATAGTAGCATCTTTTGAAAAAGTATATAATAGAACACTTGATTTAAATGCCTTAAATGGTCAATCACGTAAGCGCCAAATAACGGAAAATTAAAAAATGTTTGTAAAATGAGGCTTGTGCTGTTATAATAATAGCCCGTAGGAGTTGAGGTTTTTTGTATGGCAGAACTTAATTTTACGAGTGTTAATGACGTTGTTTTAACACTAAAAAGTAAATATAGCGCCCTTAGTGATGATATTAGTTATTATAAAAAGATTGTAAGTCGTCTTTCTGATTTATCTTTTGCTGAAATGTTTGATGAAGCAGAGAGAATTATTTTGACAGATCCCAGATTAAATATTGCTGCTCTTTTAATATGCTTTGAAAAAGGTTTAGTAAAAAAAGATAATTATCTTTATTCGCTAGATGAATTAGCTAGAAAATGCGCACAATGGCAAATAGATATTGATATTGATACGCTTCAAACCTTAATAGATAAATCGGCGTTAATAGCTAGTGCTCTTAATAGCATTTCGGAATCTATGGGTGAAAAAACGATAAACAGTATTGAAAAGCTTAATGTTAGTAAAAGTTGTCGAGAATTATTAATTAACTATTTTTTATTAAAAGGTTATATTGATGTTAATGATCTTATAGCTAAAGATAGTAATTTAGAAAATGAATCCATTGATATCTATTCTAATAACTCGCTTGATATATACATGAAAGAGATAAAGAAAATACCTCCTCTTTCTTTTGAAGAGCAAATTTTATTAGGCAAAAGAATTCAAATGGGCGATAAAGAGGCTAAAAGAAAGCTTATTGAACATAATTTATTGTTGGTTGTTCATTTTGCTAAAAAATTTGCCGGCCATGGTATAGAATTTGGCGATTTAATTCAAGCAGGCAATGAAGGCTTAATAAAAGCGGCGCAGAGATATAAGCCTGAAAAAGGTTATAAGTTTTCAACTTATGCTTTTTATTGGATTTATAGAGATATTAATAATTTAGTTTTGAATGGAACAAGATTCATTCAGCTTCCTCTTCATGCTAGTGAAACCGTTGCTAAAATTTATACGACTAAAAATAGATTAACCGTTTTAATGGGCCGTGAACCATCTTTAGAAGAAATAGCGGAGGATATGATGATTAGTCCCGAAATATTAAAAAATTATATTAATATTCCGGATGCCAAAATTTCTTTAGACTCTAAGCTTTATGATGAAGATGGCAATGAAGTACAAGATATAGTCCCTGATGAAAATATGCCAACTCCTGAAGAGCAAGCTATAAATTCTGCTTTAGTAGATTCTATAAATGCAGCTCTTAGTTTATTAACTCCAAAGCAAGAAATGGTCATCCGTTTAAGATTTGCTATTCAAGATAATAAACATCCTCAAAAGGAATTTGAAAGAGTTCATACTCTTGAAGAAGTTGCTATGATGTTTAATGTAACAAGAGAAATGATAAGACAAACAGAAAAGAAGGCATTGTTAAGATTAAGACAGCCTACAATTTTTAAACATATTGAATCGTATTATGCTTCATCTTCAACTTCTCGTCCTTCAGCTGCGAAAGTGCAAGAAGATGTTAGAAGTAAGAACTATATAAATGATGATTATACTATAGATGCAAGCGACAGGTCTGCTATAAATACCACTGAAAATATGGATAATTCAAAACAAGTAGAAAAAAAGTTAAGCAAATTTTTATGGGAAAGATTAGGTTGCACGAATAGTGAGTATGAAATAATAAAAAAATATATATTAAGGAGTAAAGCAAAAAAATTTAATATTCTATTTTTTGTTCATGGTGATAATCTAGATCAAGAAGCTCCCGTGAGTATATTAACTCCAGAGCAAAAAACTGATTATTATGATGGTATTCATGATATTAGAATAAAACTGCAAAAAATCAGAAAAGTTGGTATGCAAAAATTACAAACTGTTTTGGGAATGAATGATGACGATTTTGCCTTAGCAACTCAGTTTTTGAAAAAATTTGATGATGAAAAAATCATAGAATCTATTTTTGGTACAGATTATCAAGAATATGGAAACATCGCGACCCTTAATCCTACCAAAGTAAGAACTTTTAATAGTCTTGTTAAACAAGCTAAAGAATATGTTGATACCCAAAGAAAAACCATAACTTTACCAAAAATGCTAAGTTGTCCTGATGAGATTTGGCCTGATATCAGAGAGTATATATTACAAAAAGAAGAATTTAGTAAAATCTTTATACCTATATTTGGCCCTGATTTATTATCAGAGGCACAAATATCTTTTGTTAACACCTTTAAAGGAAAAGACTTAACACGTGTAATCAGAAGCATCCAAAAAGTTATTTATGGTTATGTAAAATATGTTGGTAAAAACATCGCTACTATTGCTTTGTTAGATGAAGATGAAGAAGATGTTATTTATTCTTTATTATGTGATAATAGTGAACTAACAACTTTATTTGGTGCTGATTTAACATCGCCACTTAGAGCAAGTGATTACTTCCAAAGAGGAAGAGAAGACATTACGCGATTATTTAAAATTGTATTTGAAACTAAGCATAAATTTAGAAGACTAAGACGATTACAACAATATTCTGCTGAAAGTGATAACATAAGCATAAATGGAGTTAATATCTTAGAATATAATAAAGAGCTTTTAAAACAAGCCGTCAAATTAGTGCCTCTTAGATATCGGGGAATATTAATTTTACATTTAGGTCTTCTAGGTGATGGAATATTTTATCCTTTAGAAAAACTAGTCATTATTTTTAATAAAGATAAAGCTAGTATTGAAAGTGATATCCTTCGTGGTAAAGCATATTTAGAGGAAATATTATTGGCATATCAAAAGGCATGCGAAAATGGTCTTAATGAAAGTGCTGAAGAGTTCACTCGTAAAAGAGTAGAACAAGATTAAAAGTTACGTCACGTAGCTTTTTTATTTTCTTTATCAATAGACAAATTCCTAGGCATTTGGTAAAATTATTTTGATAAAGAAGAGGGCTTTTATGAAATTAGAATATACTTTAATGCAAAAATCTAAAAGAAATAGTGCCAGATTAGGTAAAATAAAATATGGCAATAAAGAATATTCTACGCCTATGTTTATGCCCGTGGGAACCAATGCTACAGTTAAAACTTTATCTCCCGAAGAAGTAAAAGAAACGGGCAGTGGAATTTGTCTTGCTAATACTTATCATTTATGGCTTAAACCGGGAGAAGACGTTGTTCAAAAAGCTGGAGGGCTCCACAAGTTTATGAATTATGATGGGCCTATTCTTACTGATTCGGGAGGATTTCAAGTCTTTAGTTTAGCAAATGCTAAAGACATAACTGAAGAAGGAGTAAAATTTAAAAATTTTGAAAATGGGGATACATTATTCTTAACACCAGAGAAAAGCATTGAGATTCAAAATAAATTAGATAGTGATATTGCTATGAGTTTTGATGAGTGTCCTCCGGCCAGTGCTGATCATGATTATATGCAAAAAAGCATTGAAAGGACTATCAGATGGGCCAAAAGAGGTAAAGATGTCCATAATAACCCTAATCAAATGTTATTTGGCATTATTCAAGGAGGTTATTTTGAAGATTTAAGAAAGTATAGTGCTGAAAAGACGGTAGAAATCGGATTTGATGGCTATGCTATTGGAGGCGTTGCTAATGATCATGAATCCAAAGAACATGTTTTTGATGAATTTGCCTTTTCAACTAAATACCTTCCCGAAGATAAACTGCGCTATGCCATGGGGATTGGCGACCCTATTGACCTCATCGAGGGGGTTATAAGGGGTGTTGATTTATTTGATTGTGTATCACCTACAAGGCTGGCAAGACATGGCCATGCTTATACAATGCAAGGAAAAATAAATTTAAAAAATAGTAAATATAAAGAAGATTTTGAGCCTATAGAAAAAGATTGTGATTGTTATGCTTGTCAGCATTATACTAAAGCTTATATTAAACATTTAATATCATGCGATGAAACTTTTGGGGCAAGACTTTTATCTATTCACAATATAAGATTTTTACATCGTCTTATGGAAAATATTCGGGAAAATATAAAAAGTGATACTTTAGAAGAATATCGCAATCAATTTATTAAAGAATATTATAAGGATAGTTATGAAAAGTAATAATTTAATAAAAAATGTTTTATATTTAACTGCTATGGTTATTGTTTTAGTAATCTTTGTACCGACAATTTATAAAATAGTAAATAATAGTAGAAATAAACAGGCTTTAGCAAATGAAAAATTAATTATTGAAAAGGCTAAAAAATGCATATACGAAGGGAAATGCAAATCTAACACTATTACCCTTAAAGATTTATATGATTTAAATTATATTAGAGAAAAAATTGTAAATCCTTTTGATAAAACTATTTATAGTGAGGAAAGTTATGTTGTAATAACTAAAGAGGGCTCTACTTTTTATCTGAAGTAGAACCCTCTTTTTTATTTTTACCTATTGTTGATGCAACCATGGTTATAATTATAAGTGCTAGGTAATAAAATAATGATTTAAAGCTTAACTCATTAAATATAATTAACGATAAAACTAAACATATTAAGACTAAAACTATGGCTATTATAAGACCCGCTACAATACCTTTTTGATTTGTGGTTTTACCAACTTTATAACCATATATACTAAATAAAACTATATTAAATAAAAGGATTATAAATGATGTAATAAAACTTTTAACTCCCAAAAGATTCAAAAATCCCATCAAGAAAGAAATGAGTAATTCTAAAAGGATAAAAATTCCAATTAATTTACCATATTTTAAAACTATTTTTATATTTATCACCTAATAAAAACTATGTTGTGATTAAAAAAATATGAATTTTACCATAATAATATTGGTGATATTATGGATTTATATAGTGTTGTTTTTAGAACTTTATTTTTTTACTTTTTTATTACAATAGCTTATAGACTCATGGGAAAAAGGGAAGTAGGGCAATTAGGAATTATTGATTTAATAGTCTCTATCTTAATAGCGGAGCTTGTTGCTATATCAATTGAAAAAACTGATGAACCCATGTATTTAGTTATTGTACCTATATCAATATTGGTCATTTTGGAAATTGGTTTGGCCTTCTTTTCCCTTAAAAATCGTAATGCCCGAAAGTTTTTTGAAGGTAAACCCTCGCTTATAATTAGTCAAGGCAAGATTCACTATCACGAAATGATTAAACAAAGATATTCCTTAGATGATTTATTAATAGCTCTTAGACAAAAAGAAATTAAAGATATTAATGATGTTGAATATGCTTTTTTAGAAACAAACGGTAAATTATCAATTTTTAAATATAAACCATTTAAAATAAAATCATCTTATCCAATGCCCCTTATTATAGATGGTACGATTGAAAAGAATACTTTAAAAAATATTAATAAAACCGAGGAATGGCTTAAAAAGGTATTAGAAATAAAAAAACTAAATTTAAAAGAAATATTCTATGCTTTTTATAAAAATAAAAAGATTTATATCATAAAAAAAAGTAGAGATTAATCTACTTCTTCAAAACGATATTCTTGATCAGCATTGGGGTATTTTTCTTTATCTACTTTAGCAATAAAGTTATCATAAGGTCTTACCCATATTTTGCCATCATGGTTGGATTGATAAGCTACTAATCTAATAGGATCACCTTTTTCATCAACATTTTCACTATCATATCCAATAAAGACAACTTTATAAACATTACCTTTAAAGTGTCGATATGTCTTTCCTGTATTTACCTCTCGCATAAAATCACCTTTATAATTATATCATTTACTACTTTAAAATACTATCCTTTTAGTGTATAATTATTCTAGAAAGTTGGGTTGATAGATAATGGTTGCCTTATGTGTTGGTCAAGTTGCTTATAATATAGTAGCTGTTAGTAGTGAATTCCCTGTGGAAAATACTAAAAATAAGTTTGAAGTAGTTGAAGATTGTCCAGGTGGTGCAGCCGCTAATATGGCGTATTTACTAGGTAAATATGGTGTTGAAACTTATATTGCTTCCGGAATTGGCGATGATTCATATGCAAATATCGTTAAAAAGGAACTTGAAAGAGTAGGAGTTCATACCGAATACATGGAAACAGCTTATGAAAAAAGGACAGCGTCTTCTTTTATTCTAATTGGCCAAAAAAACAATTCTAGAACAATTTATGACGTAACAAGAGAACCATTGCTTTTAAAGAAAACCGAATTCCAAATTACTCCTGATTTGATTCTTTCTGATGGATATGATTATGGAGCAACTTTAGCGGCCTTTAATTCTTTTACAGATAAGATTACAATTCTTGATGCAGGAATGTATAATCGTGAAGTTTTAGAGCTATGTAAATATACTAAATATATCGTTGCTTCTAAAGAATTTGCCGAGGCTGTCAGTGGTACAAGAGTAAATTATGATAACCCTCAAAGTTTAGTAACAATATATTCGCAATTAGTTAATAAATTCCCTGGTAAGATAATAGTTGTAACTTTAGAAGATAAAGGTGCCATGTATATGGACAATAATCAAATTAAAGTTATGCCAGGTTTAAATCTAAAAACAGTCGATTCCTCTGGTGCTGGAGATATTTTCCTTGCTGCCTTTGGTTATGCTTTGACTCAAGGATATGATATGGAAAGAGCCATTACCTTTGCTAATATAGCAGGAGGGCTTACTGTAACTAAGATAGGTACTATAGGAGCGTGTCCTGAGTATAGCGATGTAATGAAGTATTTTGTTCAAAAGTATGGAACTCCTGATACACAAACGGCACCTGCTGGTAATGCTTCAAATCAAGTTAATCCTAATCAACAAAATACAAACGTCAGTGCTCCAACAAATCCAACACCAGATGCTCAAGCAGCTAATCCGAATAGCCAAATAAATACACCATTATCATGATTGTAACAAGTAAAACACCCATCCTTGATTTACATAATGAAATTGAAAGTATGGTTGAAGTATTAGTAAATAGATTTATAAAAGATAATTATCTTATGAAAAAAGATGTCGTTATAATTATTCATGGAAAAAGTGGACATATCGTAAGAGATGAGGCACATCGAGTATTAAAAAATAATAAATTAGTTAAAAGCTATCGTTTAGATAATTGGAATCTGGGTCAAACGATAGTTGAGATAGATGTAGACAAAACTGGTAATTTTTAGACCAGTTTTTTCATATTTGACATTTTTCTAATAGTGTGTTAGAATAACGCACTGTTAGTTAAGGGGGATAAAAAATGGCTCGTGATTATTTAAAAGATTTTAAAAACCACTGTTTAACTTGCGAAAAATATGACATATATTCACCTAAGGATTCAACGCAAAGAGGTTATAGATGTAAAAGACATATGCGTCCTATGGCCATGGATGAACAATGTTCAAGTTATTCAATGGATAGATTAAGAAGTAACAAAACAATAGAGGAAGCAGTTAATTGGCGTTTACGCAAAGGATATGATCCTTCTCCTGATAAAGGACACTGGTATGTAACTTCTATGATATGTAGGATTTTAGGCTATCCTCAAGATTGTGAATATATGCAAGCTTTTGAGATGATGCAAGCAACTTATATGCGAGAAAGTGAAGAAGGTAAAGCTGATTTACTTAGATATGAAGTTTATGGTCCAGAGATAGCTTGGCGCTTAGAAGAAGCTTATAGTAATGAAGAAACTCGTAGTAGTGTAGAAAGACTTTGCAGAGAAATACTTGAACCAGACTATTTAGCCTTAATACTTGGCTTAATAAGAGCAAATAATTTAGAGTGTGCAGTGCTTGCCTACAAACAAATGATAGATATGCTTGCGAGTAGATATGGTGTTTATCTAGAAGATTTACAATATGATGCTGAAGATCGTGAAATGTTTGACACTGGTGGATCACGAAAACGTGTATGCTTTGACTGCCAAACATGTTTATCACACGTATAAAAATTGCTTTTCAAGAATATCTATATAATGTCTAAAATTGACAAATGTTAACATAAGTGGTATAATTTAATTACATGGTGGAATAATAAGAATAGACATGATTTTGACATTTTTACTAACTTGTGTTATAATATGAGTAATTAAGGGGGTAAATGATATGAAAGGTTATGTATTAGATTACATTAATGAAAATGAATTTAAAAAATTAGAAAGAGCATTAAAAAAATACAACATGATAGCATTCAAAAAGTTAAATTTTGATTACTATCCAATGATAAGAAGTGGTAAATTCGTTGGTGAGTTAAAAGCTCAAAATAAGAAAAATAAAACCGCTACTTATGAATTAAAATTACCTAGTGATAAATTATTTACGCAAATTCATGGTGAAGTAAAATTAATATATACTGTTCATGAAAAAGAAAAAGTAGTTATTCTTGAAACATTAACTCCTGAAGATATTCTTTTAGAGGGACATAGATCTGAATTAACAACATACAAAGGAATCATGATATCTAAAGAAAATGCTTCTAAAGATATGTTTAAGATTGATTTATTAAATATGATGCAAGGAAAATAGGGTAAAACCTATTTTTTTATTTATAATTTTTTCATAACATCCATGGTTCTTAAATGATAATTATTTTTATCATAGAACTTTAGGGCATTACTATTATAGCCAAAAACACTTAATATTACAGCCTTACAGCCAATACTTTTAAAATAATCTTCCATTTTATTAAGAAGAGCTTTACCTACGTGCTTACCACGATATTCTTTTTTTACTACAAGCTCTGATATTCTTCCTCTTTTAGGAGCTTTAAATTGATGATCATGAGTATCAAGATTATTAAGAAGCCCAATGATAACACCAATTATTTCATTATTATCTTCTGCTAGAAAGATTTTCCCTTGATATCTATTATAATCATTCATTGTTTTAGCAAAGTACTTTTCTTTGAAATCAGCACCAACAATATTATAGCCATCTTCATCTATACTTGCTATGTATTCTTGAAGTTCTAACAATAAATTTTTAATATCCTCATCATATTTTTTATCATAATCTATTATTTGCATAACATATCCTTACTAATAATTTTTAATATCTATTAACGATTTATATACTTCTTTGATATCCTCTTCTGGTATATTTAAATCTTTTAAAATACTATAAGCTGTTTCAATATCCATTTCAAAAAAACAATGGTTGTTTTCTAATATTTTTTGAATTAATAATTGATTTTGGCGTTTGGCTTCATCGTTTTGATATTTATTTATTAATCTTAGATTTAATTCTCTTAATTTATCTATCATCTTTTATCTCCTATTGCTAAACCTGGTATTGCCGGGCTTCCCGTTTCAATATATGCGAAGATTCCTTCATTAAAACAGTACTCTAAATCTTCTTTAGATAGCTCTTTAAGAGGCTCGCCAGGGTTATAAAAGAAATAGCGATTAGCATTACGATCTTCGCCAAGACCTAAAGTATTAATGGTAAATATGGCAGAAGCCATCGCGTTTTGATTATCTACCGGATTTAATTTGTTTCTTATAATAACATAGAAAATATTATTATTAGTTTCATAACCATTAAAAATAACATCTCTTAAAGTTAAAATATAACTTAAAGCATCAACTCCCAATAGGGAGGCATCATTTACTTTAGAAAGTAAAATATCAAGTTTTTCTTCCAAAGGGATGGCAACACTATTATGAATATTTCGGTATTGACTTAAAAGTTCATCAAATGTGCCATGAGTATTACGGCCATGTTCTTTTAAAACAACGGCATAAACTTTAGACAAAGCTTCTTCAAATTCTTTTTTTGTTTGAGGGTTATTATTAAGGCATTCAATTCGGCGAAGACTAAGGCCCACTTTGGCTCTAGTAATGTCACTTTGTAAAATTGTTTTTGTAGAGTCTGCACTTACTAGGTATTTATCTACTCTAAAGTCAGCATATACATGTGATTTGCCATAATCATCATTATTGCCACTATAGTAATGACTCTTAAAATTGATGCCAAGTTCAGATAAAAGACGAGTATAGATGGCATTGAATTCAAAACATACGACCTTGTTATTTTGAGGAGTAATTTGCTTTACATAGCTTATATCAGAATGATTTCTTGTTAAATTAGCTTTCTTTTCTACATAATATTCATCATCATAAGTAAGAATTTCACACATTTTAATATAGATATAAATAGCTTTTTCTAGTAAAGAAAAGTCTCTAGGCATATTTCCTAAAATGGCCAATCTTAATTCAGTTGCTATTTGAACCTTTTCATATGTAGCATCCTCAGTTTGTAAGAATCTATTAATAGCTTGAATATCAATATCATTAGAGTGAGATAAACTCGTTATTCGATAATTATATTGATCATTCAATTCATAGTTAGCCATAATATCGTTAGTTTTAATAAAACTTACTAAAGCATATATGAAATGCTCGATAGGAATGCCAAATATCTCTGGCATCTTAGACTTGATACCTTTGTTATAATCATCTTTTTTGGAATTTAAAAAGGCAATAAAACATTTAATAGGTATATCATATTCGATATTATCAATACTTACATGATATACTTTATCAGCATATTTTGCTAAAAAAGATTCTTCAGATGTTATACTTTTCAAAATGCTATATTTTTTACTATGTATTTTGCTAGATAAAATACCTTTTTTAAAAAGATGCTCTATGGCTTTAAGGATAATATGTTTAGAGTATTTTATGTATCTTAAGGCATTATAGGTAACTATGAACTCAGCATGTAAACCATTGAAATAATTAAGTGTATACTCAAATAATTTTTCATTTTCTAAAATAGCTTTAATGAAGGCAATACTTATAAAACGACCTTCAATTGCTATCTTAGGCTCAGAAGTAAATTGCTCAAATATTTCTTTCGTTACAAAAAATTTAGAATTAGTTTTTGCCTCCATAGGAAATCTCCTTATTATTAATATCATTATATCATATCATTAAATTTATTTATCACTTAATAATAAAAATTATAATGATAAATTAAAGATATAATGTTATAATTGTTAGAGTAAGGAAAAGTAAAAATGAAGTTTAGTATAAGAAGAAAAAATTATAGTAAATTTTTATTATGGATGTTGGGGATTAGTATCGTTCTCATTCTTGTTACTATTTGTATAAAAAATTCCGTTAATAAAGATAATAAGTCAAAACTTACGAATTCTTTTGATAATAAAGTTTTAATAATTGAAAAACATGCTCCAGAAATTACAGGACCAGAAAATATTCCTGAACCTGAGCCTGAACCTGAACCGGTACCAGAACCAGAGCCTGTAACACCTCAAATTCCACCGGCTCCTGTGCCAGTTATTCCCGATGAAAATACTGATATAGCAACTTATGTTAAAAGCTTAAGGGTAATTGGGATAGGGGATTCTATTATGCTAGGGGCTGTAGGAAGTTTACAAACGGTTTTCCCTAATGGCTATTTTGATGCTGCAGTATCAAGACAAATAATTCATTCTTATGATATTATTAACTACCTTAAAAGTACGGGACAATTGGGAGATCCTATTATTATCAACCTTGGCGCTAATAGTTATTATAATGATGATTATAAGAAAGCTGTTGTCGATTTGGTTGATGGCCGCGATGTCTTTTGGCTTACGGTAACCGATGATTATAAAGTAAATATTAATGCAAGTCTTAGAAACTTAGGTGAACAAATTCCTAACTTACATATTATAGATTGGGAAGCAATATCTTCAGGACATCCTGAATATTTTGGGGCTGATGGTCTTCATCTAACAGGAGCGGGACAAATAGCCTACGCTAATGCGATATATAGTGCTTTATGTAACTTCTATCTTCAAAAATACCCTGAACTTAACGACTAAATTTATATCACATTATAACTTTACAACCAAAAATTCTTATGATATACTTAATGGGTATTGGACCTCTAGCTCAGTTGGTTAGAGCACTCGGCTCATAACCGAATGGTCATAGGTTCGAGTCCTATGAGGTCCACCATAAAATTGCAGGTATGGCGGAATTGGCAGACGCGTTAGACTTAGGATCTAATGGATTAATCCGTGGGGGTTCAAGTCCCTTTACCTGCACCATCGAAAATACAAAGTTCCTTATTGTAAGGAATTTTTTTGTTGATAAAATGTGGTATTGTTTTAGAAATTAAACTTTTTACAATATTTAATATTTTATTGCTGAGTATAACAATTTTGTATGATAAAATATTTATGGATAATTAATAAGAGGTAAACATGAATGAAGATATAATAAAAAGTATTGCTACTGAGCTTAATATTAAAAATAATCAAGTTTCAGCAGTTTTAAACTTATTAAAGGATGGTAATACTATTCCTTTTATAGCAAGATATCGTAAAGAGGCAACAGGAGCATTAGATGAAACTCAAATATTTAGAATAAATGAAGTATATGAATATGAAGTTAATCTACTTAAAAGAAAAGAAGATGTTATAAGATTAATTGATGAAAAAGGTCTTCTTACCGATGAAATAAAAAATAATATTATGGCTTGTAAAAAGCTTGTCGAAGTTGAAGATATCTATAGACCTTATAAGGAAAAGAAAAAAACTAAGGCTACTGAGGCTATAGCCGCGGGTTTAGAACCCCTTGCCAAAATGATTATGGCTTTTCCCGTTACAGGTTCACTTGAGGGTATGGCCTCTAAATTTGTTGGCGAAAAAGTCAAAGATACATCTTATGCTCTTGAGGGTGCTGGTTATATAATTGCAGAGTGCATAAGTGATAATGCTTATTATCGTAAACTTATCCGTAGCTATCTTTATAAAAATGGTAGTATCACCAGTAAAAAGAAAAAAGATGCTGTAGATGAAAAGAAAACTTATGAAATGTATTATGACTATTGTGAGAAAGTTAAAGAAATAAAACCTCACAGAGTTTTAGCAATAAATAGAGCTGAAAATGAAAAAGTAGTAAATGTATCAATATCTATTAATGATAGTGAAATGCTTGATATTTTAAAAGATAAAATTATTAAGAATAAAGAAAGTTTTGTCTGTGATTTTGTAATTAAGGCAATCGAAGATAGTTACAAAAGACTTATCTATCCAAGTGTTGAAAGAGAGATTAGGGCTCAATTAACGGAAAAAGCTGAAGAGGTTGCTATTGATAATTTTGGTAAGAATCTTGAAAATTTACTTTTAACACCACCGATGAAAGATAAGACAGTTTTAGGTTTTGATCCGGCTTTTAGAACAGGATGCAAACTTGCCGTTATAAATCCTGTTGGTAAAGTATTACATATTGACGTTATTTATCCTCATGAACCAGTGAATAAATACGAAGAAGCTATTTCTAAAGTAATTGATATTATTAATAAATACAAAGTTGATATTGTAGCTATTGGTAATGGTACTGCCTCAAGAGAAAGTGAAAAGTTTATTGCCGATGTAATCAAAAGACTTGATCATAAAGTTTCATATGTTATAGTAAGCGAAGCTGGTGCCAGCGTATATAGCGCCTCAAAACTTGCTATAGAGGAATTCCCTGATTTACATGTTGAACAAAGAAGTGCTGTATCAATTGGCAGAAGATTGCAAGATCCTCTTTCTGAACTGGTTAAGATTACTCCCGAAAGTATCGGTGTCGGTTTATATCAACATGATGTAAGTGGCAAAGAGCTTTCTAAAACGCTTGACTTTGTTGTTAGTAAATCGGTTAATAGTGTTGGCGTAAATGTTAATACAGCATCTTTTTCTCTACTTAAATATATATCGGGAATAACTAAGAAAAATATCGATAAAATTATTGCTTATCGGGAAGAAAAGGGACGTATTAATTCGCGAGAAGAAATAAAAAAAGCTAAGCTTTTAAGTGATAAAGCCTTTGAACAAGCTATAGGATTTATGAGAGTTTTGGAAGGTTCAAATCCTTTAGATAAAACGGATATCCATCCAGAAAGTTACTCAATCGCGGAAAATTTGTTAAAAAGTATAGGCATGAGCACTAAGGATATAGGCTCAAAAGAATTACTTGAAAAACTGGAAACTTTAGATGCTAATAGTTTAGCTAAAAGTTTAGATAGTGATATTTATACCATTCAAGATATAATTAAATCTTTACAAAAGCCTAATAGAGATCCAAGAGATGATATGCCAAAACCCGTTTTAAAAAGTGATGTGTTAGACATTAAAGATTTAAAGCCTAATATGAAATTGCAAGGAACAGTAAGAAATGTTGTTGATTTTGGAGCTTTTATAGACATTGGCCTTCATAATGATGGCCTAGTACATATTTCTAAGATGACAGATAAGTATATTAAGCATCCAAGTGATGTAGTAAGTGTTGGCGATATTGTTGATGTTTATGTAATTGATATCAACCTTGAAAAAGAAAAGGTTTCCTTATCATTAATAAATCCTGTATAATATAAATAATAGACATATTGCTTTTAAATGAAAGTAAATAGCATCTATTTATAAGGAGGACATATGAAAAATAAATATTTGTCTTTAACCTTATTATTTCTAATTTTAATTATTATCGTTGTGGGTATTGGCTCTAAAAAAATAATATCTAAACAAGAAATAACCATATTAGATAAAACTGATATAAAGGCCAAAAGTGATTCAATATCTATAATGTATGAAAATAGTTCAGGAACTTATGAAAAGAGTAAAGATGGTTCTTGGCCTGATGACTTTTTCTTAAATCCTGAGAAAAGTAGCTGTGAAAGTAAAACTGCAATTGGCTATGATATAAATGATGATGAAATAATATTTAAAGGCGACCATCCCGAAAAATGTAAATTATATTTTGATAATGATATAACTTTAGCTAACTATATTAAAAGTATCTATGTTTATGATGGCTATAATGATATTTATTTTCATGACAAAAAAGGGGAATATGTTAATGCCGATTTAGAGGCTGGTGATAATTCCTATCGTTATTCAGGCGGAGGATATTTGTTAACCGATAAAGCTTTAACCGAAGGATACAAAACAGGGTATGATGTTATTAAGGGTTATTATAATGCTCAAAATGGTTATCAAATAAATGATTATGCAGGAAGTTCTCGATATAGACTTGAATATGATACTAGCCAAACATTTGGTACTTTAAAAGAGGCTATTAAAAAGGCTGTAGAAGATGATTATTTAGTTAAAAATGATGTAAATAATTACATTTGCCTTCAAGCTTTAGAAAATGGTTCTTGTCCTGAAGATAGTTTATATCGCATAATTGGTGTAATACCCACGGATGTCCAAGATAAAGATAATCAAAATAAAAAAGAAGATCTAGTAAAACTTGTTAAGGCTGATATTGCTAATAAAGAGTTATTAGGTAGCGATAATAATTATAAAGGAGAAGTTTCACCACCCAAAAATTATTTAGGAAACAAAGCAAAATTATCAAATTATATTTTAACTTCTGAAGAAACTCTTGATATGACTAAAAGTGACTTCTTTACTAAGAATTTAAATGAAACCTATAAAAATTATTTGCAAACTCTTGATGGTAATTTACTTTCTAAAATAGAAACCTTAAATTGGAAAATTGGTAAAAATAAAAGTGATTCCTATTATAAAGGTAATGCTAGTATATTTTATGAATGTGAGCAATCCGAAGATAAAAAATATTTGACTATGCAAATTGGAATACCTTATGGGAGCGATTATATGTATGCGGCCAATCCAATGTATTGGCATTTTACATCTGGAGGGGCTCCATGGTCTGGTGACGTTTTAGTTCCTAAAGATTATCGGGAAGCGATATGGCAAAATTGGTTTTTTATTGGAGGAAGTCATATATTAGTTTTAGATGCTAGAGAAGATGATCAAAAAGTGCTTACAAGAATAACGGATTACGGACTTGTCGTTTCTGTTACTGCTAAAAACTTTACTGTTAATGTTCAGCCTTCATTTTACCTAAAGGCTAATGTTAAATATCAATCAGGAGATGGAACAATAGAAAATCCATTTATAATTGCCTAAATTTGTTTAAAAAGAGCATACAAAAATTAAAAAGAAAGGTGGTAAATATGATAGATTATATTTTAATAGGGCTTATAAGTATAGTTATAATTCTTCTTATCATACTTATATTTAGAAAGAATCATAATAACGATATAGTTGATCGTATGAGCAAACTTGAAATAGATTTAACCAAAGAAATAGGTGACTTTAAATTCTCTTTTTCTCGGGATTTAAATGGTGATTTTGAAAAACTATCTGAAAGTATTGAAAGAAAGCTTACTTATATTAATGATACTGTTAATGAAAGATTAGATAAAAACTTTGAAAAGAGTAATAAAACATTTATGAATGTCTTAGAAAGACTTACTAAAATTGATGCCGCTCAAAAGAAGATTGATGAATTATCAACTGATATTGTAACATTACAAAATGTCTTAACGGATAAAAAAACTCGGGGTACCTTTGGCGAAGTAAACCTAGAATATATTTTGAATAATGCTTTTGGCTCAAACAAAAGTGGTCTTTATGAAACGCAACATAAATTTACAAATGGTTATGTCGTAGATGCTCTTTTATACGCTCCAGCACCTTTAGGAACCATTTCTATCGATAGTAAATTTCCTTTGGAAAATTATCAAAGAATGACTGATCGGAGTAAGACTAAAGAAGAAAGATTAATGGCCGAGAAATTATTTATTCAAGATGTAAAAAAACATATTAATGATATTAAAGAAAAATATATAATCCCTGGTGAAACTGCGGCCGAAGCTATTATGTTTTTACCCGCGGAAGCTATATTCGCTGAAATTAATGCCTATCATCCTGAACTAATTACTTATGCCTATAATAATAATGTTTGGATAACAGGTCCTACAACTTTAATATCAACTCTATCTACAATATCTATGATTATCAAGAATATTGAAAGAGATAAATATGCTAAGATAATTCATGAAGAATTAAATAAATTATCAATTGAATTTACAAGATATAAAGATCGTTGGGATAAACTTGCTAAAAATATTAAAGCGGTTAACTCTTCTGTAGAAGAAATAAACACGACGACCGATAAGATTTCTAAAAGATTTGAGGCCATTAATAAAGTTGATTTAAAAGAAATTAGTCATGAAGATCAAAATGATCAGTAAAATTTTTGAGCTTTTTGGTATTATATGTTATTATTGTATTAATGTAGTAGGAGTAAATAATGGAAGTTTATTTTATATGTAATAATTTATTTGAAAATAATTTAAGTTATATTAATCGTCAAGATATTGAGATTAAGAAAATGACTAGGCCTCTTTCTATTGAAGGTGAGAGTATTGCCAAAAATATTGCAGTTTTAGATGAACTTTCTAATGTTGATTCTATTTATTCTTCGATGTATGCTTCTTCTTTATCAAGTGCTAAATATCTAGCTAATCGTTTAGATAAGGTAACAATTGTCTATGAAGATTTAAACGATTGTAAGGTTGGTAATCTAGGCAGTAAGAGTCTTAAAATGGTTAAGTTTATGCAAAATCATGATTTTAGTATTAAGCTTAATGGGGGAGAATCTTTAGAAGAAGTTGGCGATCGAATGGAGAATATAATTGATAAGATTCTTAGTGTTCAGGATAATAAAGTAGCTATATATACTCACAAAAGAGCAATGCTTGGCTTTCTTATTAAATATGCAAGTACAGGTTATAATTTAGATGATGATTTAATAGTAGAGTACAATGATAAAGTAGTTTATAATGAAACCGATAAAGATGCCGATATTGTAAAAGTTACGTATGATCGGCAAGGTAATATTTTAGACATGGATGTCATTGACATATAAAGGAGATTTAATGGAAACTAAAGTAATAATTGAAGTAAGTAATAGACATATTCATTTAAGTGAAGAAACGTATAATAAGCTTTTTGAAACTCCTATGAATAAAATAAAAGACTTAAGTCAAAAAGGAATGTTTGTATCTGATAAAACCGTAACAATATATACCGATAGTTTTGAGTTTAAAAATGTAAAACTATTGGGACCTTTAAGAAGCTATGATCAAGTAGAAATATCTCATAATGATGCCTTAAAACTTCATATTGATGCTCCCGTTAGAGCAAGTGGTGATTTAAAAGATGCCAGTATAATTCATGTTAAAACGGATAAAGCTGACTTAGAGTTAAAAGCCGCGATTATTGCTCAAAGGCATATTCATATGAGCCCTGATGATGCCCTAAAATATGGCGTAGTAAATGGCCAAAAAGTAAAAGTTGTAGTAGGTGGTGATAAATCAGGAGAAATGGATGCCTATGTTAAAATAAGTGATGACGGCGTATATTATATGCATATTGATACAGATGATGCTAATGCTTTTATTATTAATAATTTAGATGAAGGGACTTTAATAATTTAAAGACAATTGATATTATTTTTAAAGCGTAAGACTACAATGTGATATTTGTAGTCTTTTTATGACAAATAAAGACATTTTTAACTCTTGAAATAAAATAAATAATGATGATAATAAAATCCAGTTTTTAAAAAGAGTTAGTGAAAGGACTATCTAAATGGAAAAATATATCACAGTAAAAAAATGTCAAAAGAAGTATCTAACAGATCGAGCTGTAAGCCAATTATTTAAAAATAAAGAATATTTATTAGCGGTAATAAAAAAGACCTTGGGTGATGAGTTAAAAGATTATAATTTTCAAAATATGGATATTAGAATTAATACAAGGGAGAGCTATAAAGATAGTAGAATAGATGTTGGCGTAGAAAATTCAGAAGCTAAAATAGATATCGAAATTAATTATAATGAAAGTCATGAAACTGAGTATAAAAATTTAACCTATATATGTCAGCTTATACTAGAACAAACCAAACATAATGCCGATTATAAATATAAAAATATCAGAAAAGTGTATCAAATAAACATCAATAACTACGATGTATTTAAAGAAAATAGATTTATATATAAGTCACGAATAATGGAGGAAGATTTACATAAAATAAGAAATAATTTAATAAATATATATGATATCAATATTGATTTTCTATACGAAAAAGGTTACAATAAAGTCATCAAAGAATATGGAAGAAACTCTTTAGAATATATATTATACGTATTTGCCTGTGAGAATAAAGAAGAGGTAAATAAAGCATATAAGGGGGAAGGACTTATGTCAAAGATAAGAGAAGCAATAAATAGTTGGGAAGATGATAATTTCTGGATATCAAGAGATGAGATAATTAAATTATCCTTTAGAGAAGAAGCGGAAAAGCTAGCTACAGAAAGAGGATTAAAGAAGGGCCTTAAGCAAGGCATTAAGCAAGGTCTTAAGCAGGGGCTTAAACAAGGACTTGAACAAGGACTTGAACAAGGTCTTGAACAAGGACTTGAACAAGGAGTTAATCAAGGTCTTAAACAAGGCAAGACCGAAGTGGCTTTAAACTTATACAAAGAAGGGACTGGGATTGATTTAATATTAAAAGCTACTGGACTTACAAAAGAAGAGTTTGAAAAGGCCTTAAAAGAAAAGGGCAATAAGGAATAATATCAAAGGAACTTAAATTATATAAAAAGTTCTTTTTTTATAGTATAATCTTAATGCGAAAGGAATTATTATGAGCTTTTATATTGGTAATGTAAAAATTGATGGTAAGATTGTAGTGGCTCCGATGGCAGGCATATCAGACAAAGCTTTTCGAATGATTTGTAAAGAAATGGGAGCATCTTTAGTCGTAGGAGAAATGGTATCTGATAAAGCTATCATGTTTGGCAATGATAAAACAATTAAGCTTTTGGCTATGGATGAAAAAGAAAGACCTATATCTCAACAAATATTTGGAGCCGATGTTGTAAGCTTTACCGAAGCTGCTAAAAAAGTTTATGAAATTATGAAACCAGATATTATCAATATCAATATGGGATGCCCTGTTCCTAAAGTAGCTATTAAAAATCAGGCGGGCAGTGCTCTTTTAAAAAATCCTGATAAAATATATGAAATAGTAAAAGCTGTATCTGAAAGTGTTCCAATTCCCGTTACAGTTAAAATAAGAAGTGGCTGGGATGAAAATAACATCAATTGCGTTGAAGTGGCTAAGATATGTGAAAAAGCCGGAGCTAAAGCAATAACTCTTCATGCGAGGACTAGATCTCAGGGCTACAGTGGCCATGCAAATTGGCAGCTTATTAAACTTGTAAAAGAAGCTGTAAATATTCCGGTTATAGGTAATGGCGATGTTATAACTTGCTATGATGCCAAAAGAATGCTTGATGAAACAGGATGCGATGCTGTTATGATAGGAAGAGGTCTTTTAGGTAATCCTTGGCTTATAAGAGACTGTGTTAATTATTTAGAAAAAGGTAAAAAGCCTGAAAAGATATCTAATGCTGAAAGAATTGCCATGATGAAAAGACACTTAAAAGATTTAGTAAGAGAAAAAGGTGAAAAATCTGCCGTTTTGGAAATAAGAACTCATTTTTTATATTACTTAAAAGGTATGCCTCAAAATGCTGAAATAAAAAATCAAATATGTAAAGCTAAAAGTGAAAATGAAATTAACGATATTTTAGACGAATATATAAAAAGAATCTGATTTTACTCAGATTTTTCTTTACATAAATTAATAGCGACTTTATTAATAGGGCCAGCACCTATGGTGATTATTAGATCATTTTCTTGGGCATGATCTTTAATATAGTCTTCAATTTTCTCAAAAGTATCAAGATATATAGCATTGTTATTACCTTTTTCTTTTATTAGACGAACCAAATCTTCTTCTTTAACATTCCAAATATTTTCTTCACGTGCAGGATAAATCTTGGCTATAACAATGTTTTCAAATTTACTTAATACGTCTGCAAATTCCTCTAAATGGTCATAAGTTCTTGAATAAGTATGTGATTGAAAAATGGCCCAAGTATGGTTATGTTTGGTTTTTTGTACAGAGTCATAAGTTGTTATTATTTCGCTTGGATGATGTGCATAATCATCATAAACTAAAGCTCCTTTATATTTTCCTAGTAATTCAAATCTTCTACCAACACCAGTATAATCTTTTAAAGCTTTAATAATACTATCTAAATCATCAATATATTGGTGAGAAAGGGCAATGGCCGCTAAAGAATTATAGATGTTATGAATACCACTAATACTTAGATATACGCGAGATATTTTTTGGTTATTAATATATAAATCATAACTCCCATGCCCATATTCATCATAAGCAATATCTTTAGCCATGTAATTTGCATCATTATTGATTCCAAAAGTAATAGCATTTTTATGACTAGAACAGGCTTCCATCGTATTTTTATCATCTTTATTGATTACTAAAAATCCATCATCAGGAAGTAAAGTCGTGTATTTAGCAAATGACTTTTTGATGTTATCCAAATTTTTAAAATAATCTAAATGATCATTATCAATATTTAAAATTATTTCTGCAGTAGGGAAAAAAGATAGGAAGCTGTCAACATATTCACAAGCTTCAGCGATAAAATATTTATGTCCTCCAACTCTTTCATTTCCTCCGATTAATGGAAGGGTAGCTCCAAGTTGGATGGTAGGATCCATATTACATTTAACAAAGATAGTACTTACCATTCCCGTTGTAGTACTTTTACCATGCGTGCCACTTATACATATAACGTTTTCATATTCTTTCATCATTAAGCCAAGAAAAACGGCTCTTTCATAAGTTTCTTTATTAAGCTTTCTGGCATAGGCTAATTCTTCGTTATCTTCATGGATTGCTGCCGTATAAACAACAATATCAGCATTTTCAATATTTTTTAAATTTGGCTCAAAAGATACCTTAATACCTAAGCTTTCAAGTTTTTCCGTAAAAATAGATGATTGCATATCATAACCAGTAATAGTAGCCCCACATGATTTTAAAATTTGAGCTATGCCACTCATAGATACGCCACCAATACCGATAAAATGAATAGTTTTGTTATTAAACATATTAAACACCTCGTTTATATAAGTATATTATAGCACAGATGAAAAAAAGCTTTTCAGTAAAAAATATGTCAAAAAATTTTATAATAAAGATAAGACTTTTA
This sequence comes from uncultured Bacilli bacterium, assembly GCA_947598485.1. Classification (GTDB taxonomy): domain Bacteria; phylum Bacillota_I; class Bacilli_A; order RF39; family UBA660; genus UBA6448. The sequence goes on from CANQFJ010000006.1 coordinate 27,149, forward strand.
AATTGAAGTATAATTAAGTTAATTCAAGGTGTATTATGAAAAAGAAAATGGGAGTTATATCCAAAATAATTATATTAGTTTCTATTTTGTTTTTTATACCAGTAGTTGTTTATTTGTTAGGTTATCAGGGCTTTAAAGTTAGGAAATTTAATGATAATATTGAAATCTTTTATAACGAAAAATTCACTTACGATGAAGGAGATATTTGCTATAACAGTTTTTTTAAGTGCCATAAAGTTTCTGTAAGCACAAAAGGAAGAGTAGATACTTCTTTAATTGGTGAGTATACTGTTTATTACATATATAAGTATGCAGGGGACATTCTAACCAAAAAGCAAACTATTAAAGTAAAAGAAAATGAGCCTCCGGTTATTAGTGTTGATGATAATGACTTTAATGTATGTCATAATCAAAAAGATATAAAGTTTAATGTAACGGCATATGATAATTATGATAAGGATTTAACTGATAAAGTGAAACAGTATATCAAAGATGGTAAAGTATATTTTGAAGTTAGCGATTCGTCGGGAAATAAAGCTATAGTTACTAAAGACTTAACTATTGCCGATCAAAAGCCTATTATAACTTTAAATGGTAGTTATATGGAATTTGTAAAATTAAATAATATTTATGAAGATAAGGGCGCTAATGCTTATGATGATTGCGAAGGGGATTTATCAAGTCAAATTCAGAAATCTGGTATTGTTGATACGTCTAAAGCCGGGGAATATCAAATAACTTATAGCGTTAGTGATTCCGTGGGTAATAAGCAAACCGCAGTTAGAAAAGTTTATGTTTATCCGGAAAGTAATTATAATGTTGCAACAGGTAAAATTATTTATTTAACTTTTGATGATGGACCTAGTGCTTATACAACAAGACTTTTAGATATTTTAAAGAAATATAATATTAAGGCCACTTTCTTTTTAACTAATCCTAAGGGTTATGATAGTGTAATTCTTAGAGAATATAATGAAGGTCATACTATAGGACTTCACTCTAATACGCATGATTATAGTCAAATTTATCGTAATACTGATGCCTATTTTGATGATTTATATACCATCCAAAATAAAGTTAAGGAAATAACGGGCTATACTTCAACGATAATTAGATTCCCTGGAGGAAGTTCTAATCTTGTAAGTAAAAGCTATGACGGTGGAACTAAGATAATGAGTACATTAGCTAAAGAAGTTGAAGAAAAAGGCTTTAAATATTTTGATTGGAATATCTCTAGTGAAGATGCAGGTGGGACTACAAGTACATCTCAAGTATTTACTAATATTGTAACCTATCTAAATGGAAATGGGCCTTATGTAGTCTTGCAACATGATACTAAAAACTATAGTATTGATGCTGTAGAGGATGTAATTAGATACGGCTTAGCCAAGGGTTATACCTTTATGCCTCTTTCAATGTCTTCACCAACTATTCATCATCATATTGCTAATTAAAAAATTATAATATATAATATTTGGCAACATTAGGGAGGAAATATGTTATCTTTTAAAAATGAAAATGTTATAAGTAAATATGATGTTGTGCTTCAAAATGCTGAAATGGCTAGTTCAATAGTTAATGAGATACTAGGCCAAGAAGAGTATAGAAAGACTGATGTATCAGGAATAATATGGACTAATTATGGCAAGTTTGAAAGAACATCAGTTAAACTTTTAGAATATGGCTTTGAACAGGAACGGCAAAGTCCCGAGAGTACACTCGGCGAGTATAGCCGTGGTTGTATTACAACTTATAGATTTTCATATCCTGCCCCATACACTTTAGCTTTAGCAGCACAATTTTTTGATTTTAATAGATATTGTGATTATTCCGGTCTTCTAAAGAGAAGCGATAGGGCAGAGCTATTAATAAATGTTTTACATGGAACCGATCTTAATGAAGTTAGCTTACTATTATCTTGCTTTAATAATAATCCTCAAGCTCTAGATACTTATTTAAGAAATTATCATCCAGACTTATTATATTTAAGAAGATATTTAGAATGTGTTTATTTTAGAAAAGCTGAGGAGTATCCTTTAGAAGCTGTTGATAGAAGAAGTGATATTGAAATTTCTTCTATGAATAGTGAAGTAGTTCGTAAATTAAGTCTTCCAATAGAGTTTAGAGATTAATTATTATTTTACTTGCAACCTAAAATAATTTGTACTATAATGAAGCTATATTTTTAAAGGTTTTGATACAAGACGGAATTATTATAAGATATTAAAAGAGAGCTAGGAAAGGTGAAAGCTAGTATATTAAGTAATAATTTAGATCACTTGTTAACTGCTAAGCTGAAAGTTAGTAAGTTTAGACGCTTAAGCCCCGTTAAGGTAATAAAGTAATAAGATAAGGTGGTACCGCGGTTAATTCGCCCTTTGGTATTACCTTTTTTTGTGGAAAGGAAACGATATGAAAAATTTTAAAGAATTAGACAAAAGACCCGTTAGTGAGGTAGAAGACTCAATTAGTGCTTCATGGGGTAGCATCAATAAGATGCATGATGCTCAAGTTAAACTTAGAGAAAATGATGATACTTTTGTTTTCTATGATGGACCAGCTTTTGCTAATGGCTTCCCAGGGCTTCATCATATGGTATCTAAAAACTTAAAGGATACAATTACTAAGTATCATGTAATGAATGGTAAGAAAGTTATTAGAAAAATAGGATGGGATACTCATGGTCTTCCTATTGAAAACCATGTGGAAAAGAAACTAGGTATATCATCTAAAAAAGAAATTGAAGCTTTAGGTGTAGATAAGTTTAATGAAGAGTGTCGAAAAAGCGTTAGAGAAAATGAAGATGCTTTCACAAGGCTTACTAGTAAAATGGGACAATTTTTTGATGTTGAAAATCCTTATTTAACATATAAAAATGAATATATTGAAACTGAATGGTGGATTTTAAAGGAAATGTTTAAAAAAGACATGTTCTATGAAGGCACCAGAGTAGTTCCATATTGTCCTCATTGTGGTACAGGTCTTGCCACTCATGAAGTAGCTCAAAATTATCAAACAGATACCGCGATTACGGTTTATGTTCCTTTTAAGAAAAAGGGCGAAGATGTATATTTCCTTGTTTGGACAACTACACCTTGGACTTTAATTGCCAATGTAGCTTTATGTGTTAATCCTAAAGAAGATTATGTTTTAGCAGAATCTAAAGGCGTTAAATTTATATTAGCTAAAGCTTTACTAGAAAAAGTTCTAGGTGATGAAGCTAAAGTCTTAGAAACTTATAAAGGTAAAGACTTAGAGTATACTGAGTATGAACAATTAATTCCCTCTTTTGAAGTAGATAAGAAAGCCTTTTATGTAACTTGTGATGAATATGTAACTATGGAAGATGGTACTGGTATTGTTCATATTGCTCCGGCTTTTGGTGAAGATGATGCTAATGTCGGTAAGAATTATGATTTACCATACTTAAATCCTGTGGGTAAAGATGGTTGTTATACCGGTGGCCTTTGGGAAGGCAAGTTTGTTCATGACGTTAATGAGGAAGTAGTAGAGTACTTGAAAGAAAATGATAAATTATTTAAAAAGCAAAAGATTTCCCATGAATATCCTCATTGCTGGCGTTGTGATACACCTCTTATCTATTATTCAATGCCAAGTTACTATATTAGAGTAAGTAAGATGACGGATGATTTAGTAAAAGCTAATTCTAAAGTTAATTGGTATCCTGCTTATGTTGGGGAAAAAAGATTTGCTAACTGGATAGCTAATGCCCGTGATTGGAATGTATCAAGAAGTAGATACTGGGGAAGTCCAATTCCTTACTTTAAATGTGAATGTGGCCATACGCATATGGTAGGTAGTATTGCTGAACTTAAAGAAATGGCTGTTGAAAAGATTGATGATAATCTAGATTTACATAAACCATATATTGATAATATCCATATTAAATGTGAAAAATGTGGTAAGAGCATGACTAGAATACCTGATGTACTTGATTGTTGGTTTGATTCAGGATCTATGCCATTTGCTCAATATCATTATCCATTTGAAAATAAAGAACTTTGGGAAAGTCAATTCCCTGCCGACTTCATTTGCGAGGGTATTGATCAAACGCGTGGCTGGTTCTATACGCTTTTAGTTATTTCAACATTTGTAAAAGGCTGCTCACCATTTAAAAATGTATTAGTAAATGATTTATTGCTTGATGCTGAAGGCAAGAAGATGAGTAAATCAAGAGGTAATATTGTTGAGCCGTTTACTACTATAAAGGAGTATGGTGCTGATACGGTAAGATTCTATCTTCCATATGTATCACCAGTATGGACGCCATTAAAATTTGATATCGAAGGCTTAAAAGAAGTTTATTCTAAATTCTTTAACCCTTTGAAAAATACATATAGTTTCTTTGCAATGTATGCTAATATTGACGGTATTGATACTGATGACTGTAAAGTAGCTTATGAAGATAGGGAAGAAATTGATAAATGGCTATTATCTAAATATAATAAACTAGTTAAAGATGTAAGAGCAGGCTTTGATGAATATGATTTAAATAAAGTAGTTCACTATTTAGCCTCATTTGTATCTGATGATTTATCTAACTGGTATATCAGAAGAAATAGAAATAGATTCTGGGGTAGTGAGCTTGATAACTCTAAAAAGGCCGTTTATATAACTACTTATGAAGTTCTAACGGGTCTTGCTAAGTTAATAGCTCCGATTACACCATTTATAGCTGAAGAGTTATATCGTAACTTAACGGGTGAAGAGTCTGTTCACTTAACTGATTATCCTGTATGTGATGAAAAATTAATTAATGAACATATCCAAGATAAAATGGATTTAGTTCGTAGTATTATTTCAATTGGAAGATATGTTAGAGAAGAAAACAAGATAAAGGTTCGTCAACCTTTACCGGAGGCTTTAATTGATGGTAAAAATGAAGAACTTTTAAAAGACTTAGTATCTTTAATTGAAGAAGAATTAAACGTTAAAGAAGTCGTATTTGTTAAAGATATAAATGAATATATGACTTTTGAAATTAAACCTAACTTCAAAGAAGTAGGCAAAATCTTCGGTAAGAATATGGGTGAATATGCTAAAGCGCTTACAAATCTTTCGGAAGAAGAAACTGCCAAACTTCTTAAAGGCGAAAATATTGCTCTTGAAATCGCGGGCGAAAAATATGATATTACACCTGAAATGGTAGATATTAGATATAATGCTAAAGAAGGCTTTAATGTAGGTATGGATAATGGCAACTTCATTATTTTAAATACGACTATTACTAAAGAATTAAAAGAGCAAGGAGATACAAGAGAATTTGTTTCTAAAGTACAAGCTCTTCGTAAAGAAAATGGCTTTGATATTGCCGATAGAATTACCATTACTTATAACGCCGATGAAGAATTAAGAAACGCTATTGAAAATAATAATGACTATGTATCATCGGAAACTTTAGCTACTAAGATAATATTTGATGAGACCTTAGCTAAAGATTTTAAATTAAATGAATATAGTGTAGGTATAAGTCTTAAGAAAAATTAGGCAAAAAAAAATAACAGTTTGTAGCTGTTATTTTTTTATCTTATTAACTTGATATTTATAACCTTTGGTATCGACGGTTGCATACTCAATAGTTATATAATCTTCTTCTTTTAAGAACCCCATATCTTCAACTAAGTAATCATAATCTTTTTCGGCAATTTTTTCAAGGACATCCATACCTTCGATAACTTTACCAAAAGCAGCATAATTGCCATTAAGGTAAGTGTGATCGTCACTAAGTAGAATGAAAAATTGTCCGCCCGCGGAATTAGGTAAATCGGTTCTTGCCATGGAAATAACCCCTTTTTCATGGGATATATTATTTTCAATACCATTGGAAGCAAATTCACCTTCAATACTATAATCGAGCTCTTTGCCGCCTCCACCTTGGATAACAAGGTCTTTTTGAACTCTTGTTATAACATTCTTATTAAAGAAGCCATCTTCGACTAGGGTAACAAAATTAGCTACTGTATTATAGACCTCATTAGGATAAAGTTCTAAGACTATATTTCCATAGTCTTTAATTGCCATCGTAACAATGGGGTTTTCATCAACATGTTCAGGCTCAAATTTTTTATCTTCTTTTTTCGCGCATCCTGTTAAAAGAAGAACCATACCTAAAATTAATAATATTTTTCTTTTCATTATATACCTTTCTTACATAATTATGATTATAAAGAACTATTTTGTCAAATCTTTTGTGCTATTTTTCTTCTTTTTTTAATATTTTATTGATATAATACAAAGGAAAGTTGATAAAAATATGAAGAAGAAAAAAGCATTAAAAATTGTTTTGACTATCATTTTGGGATTACTTTTAATTTTCTGGCTTGGATATTTTATTTGGCCAATTATATCAGCATCTTTTTAAGGCTTGACTAGGCTTAAAAGCTATAATATAATATGCTTAAGTTTTAAAGAAAAGGGGATTTAATGGATCACTATTTTACTAATAATGAGAATTTAAAAAGTGAAATAAAAACAATTGATTATGAATATAATGGATATAGTTTTTCTTTTTTGAGTGATAATGGTGTTTTTAGTAAAAATCATATTGATTATGGTAGTCGCCTTTTGGTAGAAACCTTTTTAAAAAATACTAAAACTAAAGGAAAGGTATTAGATGTAGGTTGCGGTTATGGCTTCATGGGCATCGTAATATCTAAAGTGCTTGATACTCATGTAACTATGATTGATGTTAATAAAAGGGCGGTACACCTGGCTAAAAGAAATATTGATAAGATGGATGTAAATGCGGAAGCATTTATAAGTGATAGTTATGAAAATATAAAGGATAAATATGATGTTATTATAACTAATCCTCCGGTGCGCGCGGGTAAAAATGTTTTACTAGATATTTTAGAAAATGCTAAAGATTATTTAGCTCAAGATGGAGAACTTTGGTATGTTTTACGTAAAGACCAGGGTGCTAAGAGTATGGAAAAAGTCTTAGAAAAGGACTATAAAATTGAAAATATTTGTAAAAGTAAAGGATTTTATATATATTTTTGCAAAAAACATTGACAAAATTGCTTGATAACTGCTAGAATTATATATTGCTGACGTGTTTATTATTATATAAATTAAGTAGTCTAAAAAAAAATTAATGATGGGGTGAGATCGTGGCTTATAAAGTAGAAAAATTCGGAGACTATCGCGAAAGAAGAAATTTCGCAAAAGCAAAAAATAGACTAGAGCTTGCCGACTTACTTGAAGTTCAAAAGAAGAGCTATCAAAATTTTTTAGAGAATGGAATCAGAGAAACCTTTGAGGATCTTTTTCCTGTTGAAAGTTTTACGGGTAATATTTCTCTAGAATTTGGTGATTATTCTTTTGATGAACCAAGATATTCAATTAAGGAAGCAAAAGAAAGAATGGTAAACTATGCTGCTCCTTTAAAGGTTGAAGCAAGATTATTCATTCATGAAACGGGAGAAGTTAAGGAACAAACTATCTTCCTTGGAGATATGCCTTTAATGACTGAGGCTGGTACCTTTATTATCAATGGTGCAGAAAGAGTTATTGTTTCTCAACTTGTTCGTAGTCCATCTATTTACTTTAAAAGAGAAATAGATAAAAACGGAAGAAGAATTATATCTGGTGAGATAATCCCAAACAAAGGTACTTGGCTAGAATATGAAACTGATGCCAAAGGTATTTTGTATGTCAGAATTGATAGAACAAGAAAAGTTACTGTTACAACATTCTTAAGAGCCTTAGGACTTTCTTCTGACGAAGAAATTATTGCTATGTTTGGTGATAATGATTATATTAAGAATACTTTAGATAAAGATTCTACTAACAATACTGATGAAGCATTACTAGAAATATATGAAAAACTAAGACCTGGAGAACCTGCAACTCTAGATAGTTCTAAGAACCAATTAATAACTAGATTCTTTGATAGATTCCGTTATGATTTAGCTAAAGTAGGACGTTATAAATTTAATAAGAAATTAAATATTACGGAAAGACTATTAGGATGTACTTTAGCAGAAGATATTAAATTTAATAAAGAAGTTGTAGCTAAAAAGGGTGATGTTGTAACTAAACCTTTACTTGCTAAATTAAAAGAAGTATTTGCCGCAGGTTATAACTTAAAAGATGCTACTATTAATGAAGAACTTGATGATTATAAGAAAATTCAAACTGTAAAAGTTTATGATAGAATTGATGGTAAGAAAGAACTTACCTTAATAGGTATAGATACATCAGTTGAAGAAAAAAGACTTACTATTCCTGATGTATATGCCTCATTATCTTATTATATTGGTTTACATTATAATATTGGTAACGAAGATGAAATCGACCATTTAGGAAACCGTCGTGTAAGACAAGTTGGTGAATTAATTGAAAACCAATTTAGAGTAGGTATGGCTAGAATGGAGAGAGTCATTCGTGAAAGAATGACTACTCAAGAAATTGAAAATGTTACTCCGAAAACATTAATCAATATTAGACCTGTTACGGCTGTACTAAAAGAATTCTTTGGTTCAAGCCAATTATCTAAATTCATGGATCAAGTTAACCCAATTGCCGAACTTACTGATAAGAGAAGATTATCATCTTTAGGACCTGGAGGTCTTTCAAGAGAAAGAGCAGGTATGGAAGTTCGTGACGTTAACTCATCACACTATGGCCGTATCTGTCCAATTGAATCACCAGAAGGTCAAAACATCGGTCTTATTACTTCTTTAGCAGGTTATGCTAAGATTAATGATTATGGCTTTATAATGACTCCATATCATAAAGTAATTGATGGTGTTGTTCAAAAAGAAGTTGTTTATATGACTGCTGATGAAGAACAAGATTACTATATATCTCAAGCTACTGTTAAACTTGATGATAATAACCGTATTGTTGATGATGAAATTATCGTCAGAGTAAATGGCGATAACGTAAGAGTTAAAAGAGAAGAAGTTGATTATGTTGACGTAGCTCCAAGCCAAGTTGTATCTGTTACAACAAGCTGTATTCCATTCTTGGAATTCGACGATGCTCGTCGTACCCTAATGGGTGCCAACATGCAACGTCAAGCTGTACCTCTTTTAACAACTGAAGCTCCTATTGTTGGTACAGGAGTTGAGCATATTGCTGCTGCTTCAAGTGGAAGCTGTATTCTAGCTAAAGCTGATGGCGTAGTAGATTATGCTGATAGTAAAAAGATTATTGTTAAACTTAAATCAGGTTCTACTGATATATATTATTTAGCTAACTTCGAAAGAAGTAATGCTTCTACCTGTGTAAATCATCGTCCTTTAGTTAGAGCAGGTGAAAAAGTTCATGCTGGTCAAGTTATTGCTGATGGTCCTTCATGTAATCATGGTGAACTTGCTTTAGGTAAGAATATGACAGTTGCTTTCATGACATTCGAAGGTTATAACTATGAGGATGCCGTAATCTTAAATGAAAGACTTGTTAAAGATGATGCTTATACATCACTTCATATATCTCACTATGATATTGAATGTCGTGATACTAAGCTTGGACCTGAAGAAATCACAAGAGATATCCCAAATGTTGGTGATGATGCTCGTAAGAACTTAGATGCTGATGGTATTGTTAGAATCGGTACGGAAGTTCGTGAAGGTGATATCTTAGTAGGTAAAGTTACTCCTAAAGGGGTACAAGAACTTACTTCTGAGGAAAAACTATTACATGCGATATTCGGTGAAAAAACTCGTGAAGTTAGAGATACTTCATTAAGAGTTGATCATGGTGCCGAAGGTATTGTTCATGATGTTAAAATTTATACTAAAGAAAATTCTGATGAATTATCACCAGGGGTTTCTAAAGTAATAAGAGTATATATTATTCAAAAGAGAAAAATTCAAGTTGGTGACAAAATGTCTGGTCGTCATGGTAATAAAGGTGTTATTTCTCTTGTACTTCCTGAAGAAGATATGCCATACATGCCAGATGGTCGCCCAGTAGATGTCATGCTTAACCCTCTTGGTGTTCCATCTCGTATGAACATCGGTCAAATCCTAGAACTTCACTTAGGTATGGCTGGTAAGAAGTTAGGCGTTCATTATGCTACTCCAGTATTTGACTCTGCAACTTGGGAAGATATTAGTGAAGAAATGAAAGAAGCTGGTATGGCTCCAGATGGTAAGATGATATTACATGATGGACGTACTGGTGAACCATTTGATAATCCTATCAATGTTGGTGTTATGTACATGATTAAACTACACCACATGGTTGATGATAAACTACATGCCAGAGCTACAGGACCTTATTCACTTGTTACGCAACAACCTTTAGGAGGTAAAGCTCAATTCGGTGGTCAAAGATTTGGAGAAATGGAAGTTTGGGCATTATATGCTTATGGTGCTGCTCATGTTCTTCAAGAAATATTAACGGTTAAAGCCGATGATATTGTAGGCCGTGTTAAGGTTTATGAAGCTTTAGTTAAAGGTAAACTTGTTAACCAAGCTGGCGTTCCAGAAAGCTTTAGAGTACTTGTTAAAGAATTCCAAGCTCTAGGATTAGACGTTCAAGTATTAAATAATAATGATGAATTATTAGAATTTAAAGATATTGAAGAAGCTGATGATGATACCGAAAATCTTCGCATTGATGAAATAGATCTATCTAAAGATGACTTAGGCCTTGACAAAGATGATATGCCAGAGCCTGAAGATACAACTGATGATAGCTATGAAGATGAAGAAGACGAAGATGATGAAGTTGACTTTGATGATTTAGAATTTCCAGATGATTTAGATAGTTTAGATGATGGGGAAGAAGGTGAATTATAATGATAGATGTTAATAATTTTAAAGCAATTAGATTGTCTATTGCTTCACCGGAAAAAATAAGAAGTTGGTCTTATGGCGAAGTAAAAAAACCCGAAACTATTAACTATCGTACCTTAAAACCTGAAAGAGATGGTCTATTCTGTGAAAAGATATTTGGACCTACTAAAGACTACGAATGTAGTTGTGGTAAATACAAAAGATTAAGATATAAAAATATAATTTGTGATAGATGTGGCGTTGAAGTTACTCTATCTAAAGTCAGAAGAGAGAGAATGGGACACATTGAACTTGCTGCTCCATGCTCTCATATCTGGTTCTTTAAAGGTGTTCCATCAAAAATGGGCTTAGTTCTAGACATGTCTCCAAGAGATCTAGAAGAGGTTTTATACTTTGTAAGCTATGTTGTAATTGATCCAGGAACAGCTCCTTTAGAGGAAAAACAAACCCTATCAGATAAAGAATATCGTAATTTATATGAAAAATATGGTAATTCTTTTAAAGTAGGAATGGGTGCGGAAGCTATTAGAGAATTACTTAAAAAAGTTGATCTTGAAAAAGAAGTAGCAGCTGTACGTAAAGAACTTGAAGATACAACAGGTCAAAAGAGAATTAGACTTGTTAAAAGACTTGATTGTTTAGTATCTTTCTTAGAAAGTGGTAATAAACCGGAATGGATGGTACTTGAAGTCCTTCCAGTTATTCCACCTGAACTTAGACCTATGATTCAACTTGATGGTGGTCGTTTTGCTACTTCTGATTTAAATGATTTGTATCGAAGAATTATTAATAGAAATAACCGTTTAAAGAAATTACTTGAACTTGGAGCTCCTTCAATCATTGTTCAAAATGAAAAGAGAATGCTTCAAGAAGCTGTAGATTCACTTTTAGATAATGGCCGTAGAGGAAGAAGTATTACATCTTCATCTAATAGACCACTTAAGAGTTTATCTTCAATGCTTAAAGGTAAACAAGGAAGATTTAGACAAAACTTATTAGGAAAACGTGTTGACTATTCTGGTCGTTCCGTTATCGTTGTTGGTCCATCACTTAAGATGTATCAATGTGGTCTTCCTAAAGAAATGGCTCTTGAACTATTTAAACCTCATGTTATTCATGGCATCGTAGAAAGAGGTTTAGCTCATAATATTAAGGGCGCTAAGAAATTAATTGAAGCAAGAGATGAAAGTGTTTGGGATATTGTTGAAGATGTAATCACTGAATATCCAGTCCTTTTGAACCGTGCTCCAACTCTACATAGACTAGGTATTCAAGCATTTGAACCTAAGCTAATTGGTGGTAAAGCTATTAGACTTCACCCACTTGTATGTGCGGCCTTTAATGCTGACTTCGATGGTGACCAAATGGCTGTCCATGTTCCTCTTTCTGAAGAGGCTAAAGCTGAAGCTAGATTATTAATGCTTGGTGCTAATAACATCCTAAACCCTAAAGATGGTAAACCGATTGTTACACCATCACAAGATATGGTTTTAGGTAACTGTTATCTAACTATGGAAGAACCTGGTGAAGAAGGCGAAGGTAGAGTATTTAAAGATCCTAATGAAGCTTTAATGGCCTATGAAAGAAGAGAAATTACTCTTCATACGAGAATTGCTTTACCAGTTAGCTCATTTAAACATAAATTATTTACGGAAGAACAATTAGATAAATATTTAGTTACAACTGTAGGTAAATTAAAATTCAATGAAATATTACCTGATACTTTCCCATATGTTAATGATGGTACAAAAGAAAATATCGAAGGTATTACACCAATGAAGTATTTCCTAGAAAAAGGAACTAATATACCTGAAGCTATTTCGAAGATGGAAGTTGTTAATCCATTTGTTAAATCTACGCTTAAGAGTTTAATTGCTCAAGTGTTCAAAAGATATAGAACAACAGAAACATCTAGTATGCTTGATAAATTGAAAGATCAAGGATTTAAGTATTCTACTATCGCTGGTATTACAGTATCATATGCTGATATTAAAACTAGTGAAAAGAAACAAGAAATCATTGATGAAGCTAATAAGAATGTTGAAAAGATTAATAAACAATTTAGAAAAGGTCTTATTACTGAGAATGAAAGATATCAAGAAGTTATTAATAACTGGGCTAATGCTACTGATGAAGTTAAGAATGAACTTAAACAAATCAGTTTAAATGATTATCATAATCCAATTTTTATGATGATGAACTCCGGAGCCCGTGGAGAAATTTCTAACTTTACTCAACTTGCAGGTATGCGTGGACTTATGGCTAAACCAAATGGTGAAACCGTAGAAATCCCAATTACCTCATCATTCATGGAAGGTCTATCCGTTTCTGAATTCTTCTTATCAACCCATGGTTCTCGAAAAGGTGCTGCTGATACAGCCCTAAAGACTGCCGATTCAGGATATTTAACAAGAAGACTTGTCGATGTTGCTCAAGATATAGTTGTTAAAGAATATGATTGTGGTTCAATCCAAGGTGTTGTTGTTAAGGATTTAATTAATGAAAAAGATGGTTCCGTTATTGAACCACTTGAAGAAAGAATTTTAGGAAGATTTGCTGCTAAGAAAGTAATTGATCCAGAAACTAAGAAAGTTTTAGTTGAAGCTGGTGAAATGATTACGGAAAACATTGCGTCTAAGATTATTAAAGCCGGTATCACTAAAGTGGAAATTCGTTCCGTTCTTACTTGTAAGTCTGAAGGCGGTGTTTGTCAAAAATGTTATGGACGTAACCTTGCTACAGGTAACTTAGTAGAAACTGGTGAAGCAGTTGGTGTTATGGCTGCTCAATCTGTAGGTGAACCTGGTACTCAACTTACAATGCGTACATTCCATACCGGTGGTGTTGCTTCGGCTGAAGATATCACTCAAGGTCTTCCAAGAGTTGAAGAATTATTTGAAGCAAGAACTCCTAAATATAAAGCTACTATTGCCGAAATTTCTGGTAAAGTAACTAATATTTCTGAAAATAACTTAAAATATACTATTACGGTTGAAAATGAAGCCGGTGTTAGAGAACATGTTACTAATTACAATATGAAACTTAGAGTTTCTGTTGGTGACGAAGTTCAAGCAGGTGATAAATTAACTGAAGGAGTTATCGCTCCTAAAGAATTACTTGCCTTTACTGATCCTCTTACTGCTCAAGAATATATCTTGAAAGAAATCCAAAGTGTTTATAAACTACAAGGTGTTGATATTAATGATAAACACATTGAAATTATTGTTAAACGTATGATTAACAAGATGAAGATTGTTGACCCTGGCGATACTAATTTTGTTGAGGGCTTAACAGTTTCATTAAGAGAATTTACTGAGGGTAATAAAGCTGTTTTACTAAGTGGTGGTGTTCCTGCCAGAGGAAATCCAATTATGCTTGGTATTACTAAAGCTGCTCTTGAAACAGATTCATTCTTATCTGCTGCATCATTCCAAGAAACTACTAGAGTTCTTACTGATGTTGCTATTAAAGGTAAATATGACTACTTAAAGGGCTTAAAAGAAAATGTTATCATTGGTAAGTTAATCCCAGCAGGAACAGGAGCTAAAGAATATGCTAATATTGATATTGCTTTGCAAAAACAATTTTTAGTAAGTGATGCATCTGATACTTTAGAAGAAAATCTTTTAGACAAAGATTTAAAAGATGAAGTTGCTCCTGCTCAAGAGGCATAATTATTGAAGAAGATTATTTATAGTCTTCTTTTTTTGTTTTAATAAAGTTAATATGCTAAAATATAAATGAGGTAACGAGTATGAATGACGAAGTATATAAAAATATGCAAAAGCATGATAAAGATCTTTCTAAATATGCTACTTTAGATAATGAAGGTATATATCTAAGAGAAAATGATGAAGATATTAGAACAGTTTTTTTTAGAGATATAGACCGTATTATTTATAGTCTTTCTTATGTAAGATATATGGATAAAACGCAAGTATTTAGTAAGAAGAATAACGATCATATTCAAACTAGAATGATTCATGTGCAATATGTTAGTAAAATAGCTAGAACGATAGGAAGAGCCCTTGGCTTAAATGAAGATTTAATTGAAGCTGCCGCTTTAGGCCACGACCTTGGTCATACACCTTTTGGCCATGAAGGAGAAAGAGCGTTAAACAAAATATCTCTAGAACTTAATGAAGGCTATTTTATGCACAATATTAATAGTGTAAGAATTCTTATGAATGTCGAAAACTATGGCAAAGGTCAAAATATTTCTTTACAAGTTTTAGATGCTATTATGTGTCACAATGGAGAGATGGTATCTAATGAATATTATCCCAAAAAGAAAACTATTGAAACCTTTATGGACGAGTATAATAATTCTTATCATAGTCTTGATATTGCTAAATATTTAAGACCAATGACTCTCGAAGGTTGTGTGGTAAGACTTAGTGATATTATCGCTTACATTGGCCGAGATATTGAAGACGGAATTAGAAAAGGACTAGTGACCTTTGAAGATATTCCTAAAGAAATTACTGATGTTTTAGGCCATACTAATAGTGAAATAGTTAATACCATAATAATGGATATTATAAAAAATAGTTTAAATTGTCCATATATTAAATTATCAGATGAGGTATTTAATGCTATAATAAGTCTTAAGAAGTTTAATTATGAAAACATTTATGCTAAAAGTCTTACAAGAAATGAAAAAGAAACACTTGAGCAAATGTTTAGAACGGTTGTTTATAACTTTCTTGAGGATTTAAAAAATCATAATGAAGAAAGTATTATATTTACTTCTTATTTAAGTAAAATGAGTAAAGACTATTATAAGAATAATAGTTATGAGAGAATAGTTTTAGATTATGTTTCAGGAATGACAGATGATTATTTTATTGAACAATATAATAAAATTAACATAAAAAAAGAAAACTAGGAAATAATACATAATGAGGTGCTACGTGGAACTAAATAAAATAGATGAAAGAAGTTATCGAATTCATACCATAAAAACAAATCGTTTTAAAACAACGCGTATTGAAGTTGTTTTTAGAACATTGGCAAGAAAAGAAAATATGTATAAATATTCATTTGTTGCCGATCTTTTAAGTGAGAGTAATAAACAGTACCATACGCGTAGAGATGTAGCTATAAAACTGGAAGAACTTTATAAGGCTTACTTTTATACTTGTACAAATAAAGTAGGAAACTGTCTAAACATTATTTTTACAATGAACTTTATAAATAATGAATATATTAATGAAGATAACTACATTAAAGATATTATAGATTTTTTATTTGATATGATTTATAAGCCTAATGTTAAGAATCGTGAATTTGATATGGATTCATTTAATATTGTAAAAAAGAATATTTTACTTGATATTGATAGTGTTCAAGAAAATCCTGAGAAAATGGCTATTAACAATGCTTTAAAAACCATGGATGAACATTCATCAAGTGTAAATGGGACTCTTGGTACTAAGGAAGATGTTGACAAGCTTACTAATGCTAATTTATATAGTATTTATGAGGAATTAATAAATAATACTTGTTTAGATATTTTTGTATGTGGAAATACAAATATGGACCCTATAGTTAAAGCAATAAAAAATAGGGTAAAAAAACATCAAATAAATGATTTTAAAGAAGATTATTATATTGTTAATAAAGTTACTAAAAAAACTAAGAAAAAGGATGATAAAGGTACTTTTTTGCAAACTCAATTAGTAATGCTCTATAACGTCGTAAAACCAACGAAAAGAGAAAAAGAAATTACTTTCCATTTAATGAATTATATTTTAGGAAGTGGCGGTTTGAGTAGTAAACTTTATCGTTATGTAAGAGAAGATAATAGTTATTGTTATCGTATTTCTAGTATGTACTTTAAATATGATAATTTACTATGTGTTGAGTCTTCATTAGCAAAAGAAAATAGTGCGCATGCTATTAAATTAATAAAGAAAGCTATAGTAGAGATGCAAAAAGGCGACTTTACCGATGAAGATATAAATAATGCCAAGCAAAATATGTTAATGTCCTTAAAAGTAAATCGTAATAATCCATCATCTATTTTAGCAAATTACGAATTTAAATATTTCATTGGTAATTATGATTTAGAAGAAAAAATTGAAGCTTTAGATTCAGTTACTAAAGATGAAATAATAACATTGGCAAAAAAATTAAAAGAAAATACAGTGTATTTACTAAGTGAGGCCCAAAAATGAAAACTATAAAGATTAAAGATTTAGACGAAAAAGTATACGAGTTTACCTCGCAAAGTGGCTTAAAGATTTATATTTGGCCTTATGATTTAAGTGAAGAAGTAAATATGAGCTTAACAGTCAAATACGGTAGCATTCATACGGACTTTAAAGTTGGTAAAACTGTTTATCATTTGCCAAATGGCATTGCTCACTTTTTAGAACATATAAAATTTAATGAAAAACCAGGCTTAACGGCTCATGATTATTTTTACTCAATAGGTAGTTATACTAATGCTTATACTACTTATGATCATACTTCTTATGAAGTAACATGTAGTGAAAAAATAGATGTTAATTTAAATCATTTATTATATTTTGTTTTGAATCCTTATTTTACTAAGGAACTCGTTCAAAAAGAAAAGGGTATTATTGTTGAGGAATGCAAAATGAGTTTAGATAATCCTTATAATATTGGTTATCAAAATCTTTTGCAAAACATTTACAAATATAATAAAAAGAGAAATTTAGTTACAGGTAATGAGGATGATATTAAAAGAATATCAATTGACGATGTTGAGGCTGTTTTTTCTAATTTTTATCATCCTGAGAATATGTTTTTAACAGTGACTGGAAAAGTAAACCCTTTCGAAGTTGAAAAGATTGTGGAAAAATTTTTCGAAGACAAAGAATACGCTAAATATATTAAGCCTAAGCTAATTACCAAAAAAGAACCGGATGATATTGTTAAAGCAAGTGATAGTATTAATACTAATATCACTAAAGAAAAATTATTTATAGCTTATAAAATACCTAAGAAGAGTTATAAAGCATTTGATGATTTAACTTTAAGAATTTTGCTTAATATCATTTTAAATATAAATTTTGGCGTTACAAGTGAATTTAATAATTATTTATTAAAAAAAGATTTAATTGATGATATGTACTATACTATTAATGTAGAAAAAGACCATGTGATAATCATGTTTGAAATATCAACTTCTTATCCAAATGAGGTATTAAATAAAATAAGAAAACAAATGGAACATTTAACTTTAAATGAACAGGAATTTACCCGTAAAAAAAGAGCACTGATTGCTACTAGTATACTAGGATATGATGACTCTTATGAAGTTAATTCTGATATAAGAATGGATATTATTAGATACAATAAAATTGTTACTGATTTAAAAGGAATAATTAACTCATTTACTTTAGAGGTTGTAAAAAACATTGCTAGTAAAATAACTGATTATAAAGAAAGCTACATTATATTAAATCCCTTGGAAGAAAACGAAAATCCACAATAATTTAGCTAAGTTTGACAAACAAGCATATTTTTAGTAGAATATGCTTGTTTTTAAAAGGGGGATACTATGTTTTCCGGAATGTATTTTCAAAAAACGGCTAAAATAGATTCAAAAAATAGAATGGCCATACCATTAAAGACAGGGATTACTTATGGTCAAAAAATTTTGGTTGCTAAAATGCCTAAATATTACGAATTATTTTTATTAGAAAGAATAAATGCTTTAGTTGATAACCTAGAAAAGAAATTTTATGATGTTTCTCCAGAGCAAAGAGAAGAAATCTTAAGGGATTTAAATTATATCTTTTCAATAGCAATTAGAACATCAATGGTTGATGAACAAGGAAGAATTGTTATGCCATCAAGTGATTTTAAAGCAGGTAGTGAAGTCTTTTTACAAGGAAGAGGAAAAACACTTGCCGTTTTTAAAGACGAACAAGATTATTCAAATTATATGGCAGCAGTTGAAACTTCGGACATCCTTAGAAAATAAAAAAACAGGAATCAAATCCTGTTTTCATTTTTACTATCTATTATAGTATTCAACGATTAGTTGTTCATTAATATCTGGGTTAAGTTCTGAACGATCAGGAACTCTTATATATTTACCTGTTAAGTTTTTAGCATCAAATTCAACAAATGCAGGTGTATTTAATTTAAGTTCAAGCGCATCAAGAATTGCGGGATGGTTTTTACTATTTTCTTTAACAGAGATAATATCCCCAGGTTTACAAGTATATGATGGAATATTAACTTTTTTACCATTTACTAAAATATGTCCATGGTTAACAATTTGTCTTGCGCTTCTTCTTGTTCTAGCCATTCCCATACGATATACTAAGTTATCAATTCTACTTTCAAGTAAAATAAACATGTTATCGCCGGCAATACCTTTCATTTTAGAGGCTCTTTCAAATACTTTTTTAAATTGTTTTTCTGTTAATCCATACATAAATCTAGCTTTTTGTTTTTCTTGTAATTGGATACCATATTCACTTAGCTTTCTCTTACGATCTTTACCGTGAGCACCAGGTGTATAAGGTCTTTTACTTAATTCTTTACCAGTTTCAAGAGTAGAAAAACCATATCTTCTAGATTTTTTATAACTAGGTCCTGTGTATTTAGCCATATCAAAAATCTCCTTTCTAAAATATTACAATTTAAAGTAAATGTTATAAGGTCATAATAGGGAGTTTGAATTAATTTCATGGTGGCATCCATTACTTTATTTATTGCATCAAACACATTACTACGCCTATTAACACTGCCATTAATTTGCAAACATATTATAACTATATTTTATTAATATGTCAATTATTTCATTTTGGCTTTAACTTATAGCAAAGGATACTATAAATATTATTTAATGGTTGTTAGTATTAGAGATTCATCGATAAATTATAAGTTATTAACTTTTAAATATGAATTATTTTTAACTTGTGGTATAATGAAAACGAAAGGATATAAAGTATGGCAAAAGAAAATACGGAACCTAAAGCAAAAAGAAGCACTTCAACTAAGAGTACATCTACAAAAAAAACGACAAAGAAAACCGGTACTAAGGCTACTACAACACCTGCTAAAAAAACCCAAAATAAAGAAGTTAAAGTAGTTCAAGCTAAAGAGCAACCAAAAAAAGTAAATTACGAAAAACAATTAGCTGAAGTACAAGAGGAAGTAGCTAAGCTTAAAGAGAAAGAAGCAAAAGAGGCTAAAGAAGCAGAATTATTTAGATTAAGATTTAATTCAATTCTTGTTTTAGTAGCTATTTTAGTAGCGATTATAATTGGCTTTGTTTGTTGGAATTTTGTAGAATAATTATAAGGTATTTAATACCTTTTTTTGTCCTCGTAGCTCAGTTGGATAGAGCGGCTCCCTCCTAAGGAGTAGGTCATGAGTTCGACTCTCATCGAGGACGCCACGAAAATATGAATCTCGCAAAAAGCGAGTTTTTTAAATTATTTTATAGCAAGTTTTAGCCATGAAAAAAGCCTTTATAAGGCTTAATAATAAGGATAATTAATTTTTAAAACAGTATAGATTATATAAACGATAATGTTTATTATTAACGATATGCTACTTATGATAGTAGCTGCAAGAGCTAAGTTTCTAGCATTATTCTTTTTACCTTTATTTGCTACCAAAACAATAATACCGAATATTAAACCCATCAAACTAAAATTAAAAGATAGAATAAGTCCGGCAATGGCTAGTGCATAATT
This sequence comes from uncultured Bacilli bacterium, assembly GCA_947598485.1. Taxonomy (GTDB): domain Bacteria; phylum Bacillota_I; class Bacilli_A; order RF39; family UBA660; genus UBA6448. The sequence continues at coordinate 47,607 of CANQFJ010000006.1, forward strand.
TTCCCCATTATCAGGCGCAGGTTCAACTACTTTATTAAAAGTATAGCCACAATTAGAACATTTAGCATCATCTATCGCAAGCATAGTGCCACACTCAGGACAATATTTTCTTTCTTTATCGTAACCACAATGAGGACATTTCTTTGCTTTATCACTTATGTCATTTCCACATTCAGGGCATTTTATTAGTGCCATATAAGTCCACCTCTTTCAAAGTAATTATATCACATTATTGAATATAGTATAATATTTTAACCATTCTTCCTTTGGTTTCAATTAATCCTTCATCTTTTAAATTACGAAATTCTCTTGACATCGCTGCTCGATCAATAGCAAGATAATTGGCAAGTTCAGTATAAGACAAAGGAAGATAAATAATCATTGAGTTACTTTTTTCATGCATCATCTTTAAATATGATAAGATTTTATTACGAATGGTCTTATTAGATAGCATTTCTAATCTTTCATTTTGTTCTTTAAGTTTTAATGTCATTATACTAATTATATTTTTAATAAATTGATGATATGTTGCAGATAAAGTTTCATCGGCATTTAATATATTATTAATATCAATTATAATAAGTTCAAGATCTTCTTTGACATTAAGTTCATGTTCGCCACTACTAAAATCTTCCATAAAAGAACCGAATAGGGAGTTTTCTCCAAGTTCTTCACTCATCGTGGTATTTCCTTGATAATCTATCTTGTTTATTTGTACTTTACCTGACTTAACAATACAGACCGAATCACCTTCGACAATGTTTGACAAAATTTTACTACCTTTGGCAAATGTAAAGACATGCGCTTCTAAAAAAGTTAAAAGTCTAGGTATATTCTTGGATGGAATATTATCAAAAATATTTGTCATTTTACACCTCTAAAAAATATTTTAACAAAAAATATAAAATGTTGCAAATGCAACAATGATTTATTTATCATGATGTTATAATTGGTTTAGTATTTCGAAAATAGAGGAGAGGTAGAAGTATGAAAATAATTAAACGAGATGGCCACATGGTAGACTATTGTCCAGAGAAGATAGAACAAGCTATTATGAAGGCTAATAATGAAGTTGAGGAAGAAGATAAAGCATCTGCTACTCAAATCAAAAATATTATAAAATATATCGAGGGTTTAGGTAAAAAAAGAATGCTAGTTGAAGATATTCAAGACATTATTGAAATGAAATTGATGTCTATTGGTAAATTCACATTAGCTAAAAAATATATAACATATAGATATACAAGAGAACTTGTAAGAAAGAGTAATACTACTGACTTAGCTATTAAAGAATTAATTGATGGCGAAAGCGAATATTGGAATAATGAAAACTCTAATAAAAATGCTAAGATTGTTACAACCCAAAGAGACTATTTGGCAGGTATAACATCAACTGATATAACAAGAAGATTTCTTCTTACTGATGAAATAGTAAAAGCCCATGATGAAGGAATTATCCATTTTCATGATGCTGATTATTTTGCTCAAAATGCTCTACATAACTGCTGTTTAGTAAACCTTGAAGATATGCTTCAAAATGGTACAAATATAAATGGTGTAATGATCGAAAAACCTCACAGATTCTTAACTGCTGTAACTATTGCAACTCAAATTATAACTGCTGTATCATCTAGCCAATATGGAGGAGTAACAATTTCTCTTACTCATTTAGCTCCATTTGTTAGAGATAGTTACAATAGATATGTGGAAAAATATAAAGAAAGAAAATTAAATAAAGAACAAGTAGAAAAATTTGCTAAAGAAGATCTAGCTAGAGAAATCACTGATGGTGTTCAAACTTTCCAATATCAAGTAAACTCTATGACGACTACTAATGGTCAAGCACCTTTCTTAAGTGTATGTATGTACTTAGGAGAAACTGATGAATATAAAGAAGAACTTGCTATGATTATTGAAGAATTCTTAAAACAAAGAATTGAAGGCATGAAAAACGAAAAAGGTGTTTATATAACTCCTGCTTTCCCTAAACTTCTTTATGTTTTAGAGGAAGATAATATTCATGAAAATAGTAAGTATTGGTATTTAACTGAACTTGCAGCTAAATGTACTGCTAAAAGAATGGTACCAGATTATATTTCTGAAAAAATAATGAAACAATCTAAGATTGATAAAAATGGTGAAGGTCACTGCTATCCATGCATGGGATGCCGTTCATTTTTAACTCCTTATGTTGATCCTGATACTAATTTACCTAAATATTATGGTAGATTTAATCAAGGTGTTGTAACCATCAACTTACCAGATGTTGGTTTATCTGCTGACAAAGATTTTGATGCTTTCTGGAAAATTCTTGATGAAAGACTTGAACTATGCCATAGAGCATTACAAATCAGACATAAAAGGTTAAGTAAAGCTACATCTGATGTTGCCCCAATATTATGGCAACACGGAGCTTTAGCAAGACTTGGTAAGGGTGAAAGCATTCATGATCTATTACATAATGGCTATTCAACTTTATCATTAGGATATGCTGGACTTTATGAATGTGTTAAAGCTATGACTGGTAAATCTCATACTGACCCTGAAGGTAAAGAATTTGCTCTTCAAGTAATGCAAAGATTAAATGACAAATGTAAGGAATGGAAAGAAGCCGAAAAAATTGATTATAGTGTATATGGAACACCAATTGAATCAACAACTTATAAATTTGCTAAGTGCTTAAGAGATAGATTTGGTATCATCAAAGGCATTACAGATCGTGATTATATAACTAATTCATATCATGTACCTGTTTTTGAAGCTATTGACCCATTTGAAAAACTTAAACTAGAAAGTGAATTTCAAAAACTATCTCCAGGAGGAGCTATTTCCTATGTTGAAACCGCTAACTTAACAGGTAATATCCCTGCTGTATTAGAGGTAATTAAATTTATATATGATAATATTATGTACGCTGAATTAAATACTAAGAGTGACTATTGCCAAAAATGTGGTTATGATGGTGAAATACTAATCGATGATAATATGGAATGGTATTGCCCTAACTGTGGTAATAGAGACCATAATACATTAAATGTTGCAAGAAGAACCTGTGGATATATTGGTACAAGATTCTGGAATAAAGGAAGAACTCAAGAAATAAAAGAACGTTATGTTCATATTGACAATAAAGATCTAGGAGAATAATTATGAGATACAATAAAATTAGACGCCTAGATATATCAAACGGACCAGGGATTAGAGTTTCTATCTTTATGCAAGGATGCGAATTTAAGTGTAAGAATTGTTTTAATCCTGAAACTCATGATTTTAATGGGGGAAAAGAATTTACTGATGAAACAATTGAAGAAATTATTGATATAGCATCTCCTGATCGTGTTGCAGGGCTTTCCATTTTAGGTGGTGAGCCTCTTCATCCTAAAAATATCGAAGGAACTACAAGACTTGCCAAAATATTTAAAGCTCATTATCCAAATAAAACAGTTTGGATATGGACGGGTTTCTTATATGACAAAGATTTACAAGATAAGGAAATCCTAAAATATGCTGACGTTATTGTTGATGGAAGATTTGTTGAAAAAGAAAAAGATTTAAAATTAAAATATTGTGGTTCAAGAAATCAAAGAGTTATTGATGTTAAAAAGTCTGTAGAGGCAAATAAAATAGTTTTATATGAGGATAAAGATGGCTTGTCGTGGTTTTAAAGTTGCTAAAGGATGGGAAGACAAAGGCATAGAGCTTCCTGTTCGCTCAACTTCTAAAGCCGCAGCTTATGATATTAAAGCTGCTGAAGATGTTGTGATTCCCAAATTTGCGCCAGGGGTAAAACCAACATTGATTCCTACGGGGCTTAAAGCTTATTGTATGCCTGATGAGTGGTATATGCTTGCCAACAGGAGTAGTGGTCCTAAAAAAGGCTTAGTTTTAGCTAATAGCATTGGCATAATTGATGCCGATTATTATGAAAATGAAACTAATGATGGGCATTTTATGTTTCAATATTGGAATTTTAGTGACGAAGATATCACCATTAAAAAAGGCGATAGAATAGGTCAAGTAATATTTATGAAATATTTACTTGTTGATGATGATAATGCCCAAGGCATTCGAACTGGTGGCTTTGGCTCAACAGGAAACTAGTGATTAAGAGCTTTATAGCTCTTTTTTAGTTCTTTAACAAATTTGGAAGGATTAGCTCTTGGCACAAGCAAGAAAGTTTGCTTTTTACATCTAGTTATACCGACAAAAAAGACCCGTCTTTCTTCAGCAAAAGGATATTTATCTATTTCTTTATTTAAATAATTAAGAATAGGGTGATCCTCAATTTTATTAGGTATTCCCATCATGCTATCTTCAACATTTAAAATAATAACAAATTCAGCTTCGAGCCCTTTGGAAGAATGAATTGTGAGAAAAGGAAAACTATATTCTTTATAAATAACATTATTATCTTTATAGCTAATGTCCTTAGATAGATACTTATAAATATCTTTTTTATTTCTTGCTAAAATCATAATATCCGTGCTCTGCGGTATTATTTTATTTAAAGTTTTAATTAATATCTTTTGAGGATTATAATAATAACATATCTTAATAGGCTCTTTATATATGATAGTACTTTGCATATTTTTAACTATTTGATTAGGGTTTTTGTTAATAAAATCTTCAGATAGTTTTACTAAATTCATACTATTTCGATAAGTGTTTTTTAAAAATAAAACTTTTGCTTTAGGAAAATATTTTTGAAAGTTAAGAAAGATATTTAAATCACAACCCGAGAAATGAAAGATTGATTGAGCATCATCGCCTACAGCAGTAATAGTAGCATTATTTAATTTATAAATACTCATTATTAGATTTAACCTTATTAAAGATGTATCTTGAAATTCATCTACGATAATGTAATCAAATTTTTTATAATTTTTAGTTTTGTTTAATACTTTAGTTGCCATAATAATAAGGTCATCAAAATCAAAAGTATTTTGACTTTTCTTTTCTTGTTCATATAAATAAAGTATTTTAAAGATAATTGTAATAAGATATTTATCTTTATAATCATTAGCTATCTTTTCGATAGTTTCATAATCATGATTATTGGTTTTAAAAAGGTTAATAAAAGTTTTAATTAAATTACATAAGCTTATAAACTGAGGACTATTTTCATCAAATTTTGGTATTTTTAAGTATTGTACTAATTCATTTTGCTCATTTTTATTAAGTGATTTCAAATATTCTTTGATAAGATAATCAAGCATATAAGGGGTAGCTAAACTATAAGTAATATGATTATATTCAAGGATATCCATAGCTAGTTTATGAAAGGTAGTAATTTGACTAGGTACTTTAATTTTCTTTTTTAAATCATCAACGCTTTTATTAGTAAAAGAAATAAGTAAAATATTACTTTGAGGATTATGTTCATAAATATAATTTACTTTATGCATAATCGTAGTCGTTTTACCACTGCCGGGACCAGCGATTACTAATAAATCATTTAAAGATGTAACAATAGATTTTTGATATTCATCTAGATTCATAATTAGGCTTTCTAAATTCATATCATTCTTTTTCTAGTATAGCAAATTGTAAAGATTATGACAATTTCTTTTAAGTTTTTTAGTTTCGCATTATAATTAAGATAGGAGTTAACGATGAAAAGATGTAAAAAAGTAGTAGGTGTGGCCTTTATTGAAGATGGAAAACTTTTAATAGTTCAATCTGTTCGAAGCAGTAAAAATAATATTTGGACTTTAGTTGGTGGTGGAGTTGAAGAAGGCGAAACTGAAGTTGAAGCAGCAATAAGAGAAGTCAGTGAAGAAATTCACAATAACTTTACAATTCAGGAAGAAAATTTAAAGCCATTGATGTGCTTTAAAGAAAGTGCTGCATCAGATCCTGAAACCGAAATCCTTATGACGATATTTATTTGTAATAAAAAGATAGATACTTATTTTTCCAGAGATATTGAAATTCTTCATTATCACTGGTATAAACTAGGTGAATCTAATTATAAGATATCTTCGGCGATAAGAGATCATTTTATACCATTTGCTATTAATGAGGGTTTATTATATTAAATCCTTTTTTTATGGTATTATATAGATGGAGGTAACTATGGCAAAAGTAGATGTTGTTTTAGGTTTAAATTATGGCGATGAAGGAAAGGGTAAAATATCAACTTTCCTAGCCCAAGATAGTGATATAGCACTAAGATGTACAGGAGGAAATAATGCTGGTCATACAGTGGAGTTTAATGGTGCAAAAATAGTATTCCATTTAATTCCATCAGGTATTTTAAATAAGGATACTGAGGCTGTTATAGGTAATGGTGTAGTAATCGATCCTAAAGTTCTTTTTGAAGAAATAGAGGTTTTGAAAGAGAATAATGTTGATTTAAACAAACTACATATTAGTACTAGAGCTCATTTAATATTCCCATATCATGTTTTAGAAGATAAATTATTTGAATATTTAAAAGAAGATGATAAAGTTGGGACAACCGCAAGAGGCATAGGGCCATGTTATATGGATAAAGCTGACCGTATTGGCTTAAGAGTTATTGATATGTATAGCGACTCTTTTGAAAAGAAGCTAAGAAGAAATATTAGAAATAAAAATAAAGTATTTGAATTATTTGGTTTTGAAACTTTAGATGAGGAACAAATAGTTAAAGATTATTTGAATTATCGAGATATGATGAAGCCTTATGTAATTGATACGGTATCATATTTACATAAAGCAATCGATGAAAATAAGAAAATAATATGCGAAGGAGCTCAAGCAACAGGACTTGATATGGATTTAGGAGACTATCCGATGGTAACTTCTTCGAATCCTACAATCGGTGGTATTCAAACTGGAAGTGGCTTAGGAGCCAAAGACATAACAAGTGTTTATGGCGTATGTAAAGCTTATGCTTCTAGGGTAGGTGAAGGACCATTTATAACTGAACAAAATAATGAAACTGGGGACTTAATAAGAGAATTAGGCCATGAATATGGAGCTACGACAAAAAGGCCAAGAAGATGTGGCTGGATGGATTTAGTGGCTTTAAAATATGCTGTCAAAGTAAATGGAGTTACAGCTCTTGCTCTTAATCACTTAGATACGATAGGTAAACTTGGTAAAGCAAAACTATGCGTAGGTTATAAACTCGATGACCAAGTTTATGATGAAAGTAATGATGCTATTATTGGCAGAGAAAATGAAGTAGAGCCAATTTATGAAGAATTTGATACAACATTTGATATTAAGGGTGAAAGAAATTACGATAATTTACCAGAAAATGCAAAAAAATATATTGAAAGAATAGAAAAACACTTAAATATTCCAGTTAAGTTCATAGGTACTGGCCCTGACAATGATGATATGATCATTAGATAATATTTAACAAAATGTATACTTACTGATTAGAGTTTTGTTCATTAAAATTTTATATGATAATGTAATTGTAATTACATTTGAGGTTTTCCTTGCCCGTTGGGCTTGGGACACCTCATTTTTTTATTTTTCTTTCTTTTGACCTTGGCAAAAATTTATCAGAATCAGAATTGAACATATCATTTTCATAAAAAAATTACTCTAAGAAATAAATTTCAGAGTAATTTTCGGAGTAATTATTTATAAATTCCTTTAGTTTCCAAGGATAATTTTAACTTGAATGGTGCCGACAGAGGGAATCGAACCCCCAACCTACTGATTACAAGTCAGTTGCGCTACCAATTACGCTATGTCGGCAAAAAA
>CANQFJ010000007.1 GCA_947598485.1 uncultured Bacilli bacterium
ACTTTTGATATTAGAGGAAAAAGAATATTATCAAGAAAAGATAAATATTATTTAACTGATTTAGGTTTAGGTCAAATTTTAAATATAAACAAGAAAACTCAATATGGGGCTTATTTAGAAAACATTGTATATAATGAGCTTATTTTTAGAGGATATAATGTAAGTATCGGAAATAATAATGGAAAAGAAATAGATTTTATTGCTACAAAGCATAATCAAAAAGAGTATTACCAAGTTACATTTGAACTTTCTAATAAAGAAACAGAAGAAAGAGAATTTGGTGCATATGATAATATTCAAGATAATTATCCTAAATATGTTATATCAACTGATAAATTAGACTATTCTCAAAATGGCATAATTTATAAAAATATTATAGATTGGTTATTAGAAAAATAAATTAAGCTAAATCTTTTTGTACTAATTTTATAACAAAAGTATAGGCAACCCTATATTTTTTTATAATTTTAGAAATGTAACGGGGGGTAACTTTACCTTTCCTATCTTATGGAGGTTCTTCTTTACTTGTAAGTATGGCAAGTATTGGTATTATTTTAAATATTTCTAGAAATAATTAATAGCAAAAAGAATTTGAAAAAAATTTGGAAAGTTTAGTTTTAAATCAACAGCGAATTTTTTGGTCGAAAATTGCGACCAAAAAAAGTAATCATATGGAAGCCGGGATGGTAAACAATAATTCGTTCCTTTATAGAGCATTAAATTTTTTAAGGGTGCAAATTGCGACCTCAAGTTTAAAGAACAAAAATCATGATGACCGAAGGCATAATACACGCGTTTTACGGAACAAGGTGTAGTGATGCTTGCCACCATTTGAAATCTGATATTGCAATCTTTAAAAGCAATTAAATAAAGTTGTCACACGATCGTATATTTGTTATAGCTTGCTTATAGTCATAGTAAGAGGATTTTTTTATGAACACTATTACATTATTAAAAGAAGAAAAAATTGAATATTTTGATATTTTAAGGTCGCATTTTGCGACCTTAAAATTAAAACCTGGTCAATTTTCAAAGTACCTTCCTTGTGTATTTACTGAGCAAAGTGTAGCAATGCTTGCCATTATTTTGAAATATGAAGTTTCAATCTTTAAAAATAATTAAAATAATCTTGACACGCGAACATATATTTGCTATAGTTTGCTTACGGTCATAGTAAGGGAGAATTTTATATGAACACAATTACATTAATTAAAGAAGAAAAAATTGAAAATATGATTTATGAAGTAAGAGGCAAACAAGTAATGTTGGACTCTGATTTAGCAAAACTTTACGGAGTAGAAACAAAAAGAATTAATGAAGCAGTAAGAAATAATCCTCAAAAGTTCCCAGAAAGATTTAGTTTTAAATTAACGGATGAAGAAAGTGAATTTTTTTTGGTCGAAATTTTCGACCAAAAAAATAAATATATTGAAACACGTGGAGGTAAATATAAAAATCCTCGCGTTTTTACGGAACAAGGTGTAGCAATGCTTGCCACAATTTTAAAATCTGATGTTGCAACTCAAGTTAGTATTGCTATCATGGATGCCTTTGTAATAATGCGCAAATATATTTCTAATGAATTAATTGAGCAAAAATATATTAATAATTTGGTAATAAAGCATGATGAAGATATTAAATTGTTACAAGAATCTTTCAATCAATTTGAAGAAAAGAAAAAAGAAAATGAAATTTATTTCAATGGCCAAATCTATGATGCTTATTCAAAAATAATAGATATTTTAAAAGAAGCACATGTTAGCATAATTATTATTGATAACTATGCTGATAAGTTTGTTTTAGATATGATAAGAAACTTAAAAGTTGAAGTAACTATAATATGTAAAAGTAATGGTTTATTAAAACAATTAGATATAAATAAATACCAAAAACAATATAATAATTTAAAGGTTGTTTATAATAATGATTTTCATGATAGATATATTATATTAGACCAAAAGGAAATTTACCATTGTGGATCATCTCTTAATTACGCCGGCAGTAAAACTTTTTCAATTAATAAATTAGACGATGAAATAGTAAAGAATAGTTTAATAAAATACATACTTGCAATTATAAAATAATATTCAGTTAATTTGCAATATCTAGACAAACGTTTTTTGCTTTCAATTAACACCTGAAGAATATAAGAACTTCAAGTGCCATTTTGGAACTTCAAGTTTAAATGGATACGTTAAATGAATATAAAATTAAATTTAGAATTAGTACAGCACAATGAGATATTGTGTTATACTATATTTAAGGTGAAGATATGAAAAAAATAGTAGCTATTATTGTATTAATTCTTTTTGGAGTTTTATGTTATTTTGTCGCTACCACTAAAATTGATGATGGTACTACTAATAATTTAAAAAATGAATTAGAGGATTCTGAAAAGGAGGATGAAGTGCAAAAATTATTTGATAGCATGACTTTAGAAGAAAAGATTGGCCAAATGCTTATTATCGATTTTCAAGGTCAAAATATAACCGATAATGAACTTAATTTATTAAGAGAAATTAAACCCGGAGGATTTATCCTTTTTGGCGAGAACTTTACTACTTATAATCAAACACTTGAGTTAATTAAAAGCATTAAAGCTACTAACGATATTCCAATGTTTATCAGTGTTGATGAAGAAGGTGGAAGAGTATCAAGACTTAGTGGTTTAAGCGACGTTCAAATGCTAGATATTCCCCCAATGCTTAGAGTTGGTAATACAGATGATAAAGAGCTTGCCTATCAAGTTGGCAAAATAATTGGTCAAAGGTTAAATGTCTTTGGCATTAATATGGATTTTGCTCCTATACTCGATATATATTCTAATCCTAATAATACGGTTATAGGTGATCGAGCTTTTGGAACTGATGCTACTAAAGTATATACTATGGCATCACAAGTAGCTAAAGGCCTAAATGAACAAAATATCATAAGCGTTTATAAACATTTTCCTGGCCATGGGGATACTTCAGCCGATTCTCACTATGAACTACCAGTTGTAACAAAATCTCTTGAGGAACTTGAAAAACTTGAACTTATCCCTTTTCAAAAAGCAATAGATGATGGAGCGGAAGTTATAATGGTTGCTCACATTGCAATGCCCAATATTACAAGCGACAATACCCCTTCTTCCCTATCAAAAGAAATTATTACTGATCTTTTAAAAAATAAAATGGGCTACGATAATCTTGTTATAACAGATTCACTTAAAATGAAAGCCATTACAGATAACTATTCAGAAAAAGATATCTACAAGCTAGCAATTAATGCAGGTGTTGATATTCTCCTTATGCCCCAAAATCCTCAAAATGCTATAAATTTAATTAAAGAAATGATAGAAAATAATGAGATTGACGAAGAAAAAATAAATGACTCTGTTTTAAAAATTCTTAGATTAAAATGGCTTAAGTTAAAAAATAATTATGACACTTACCTTGATAAAAATTATTTAAATTTACCAGAATATGAAGAAGTTTTAGACAAAATAAATTGACTTCTTCTTTTTTTATTATTAATATAATGGCATGGAAAAAGAGAAAGATTTTTTAAAATGTTGTTATAAAACAGGTTTTGTTCCTAAAAAAGTTGATTCAAGAGCAAGTAATATCTTCACTTTTTTATGTGAAAATAATCTTGCAAATAATCCCCATTATGTAAGAACTAATTTAAAAAATGTCATAAATAGTACTGCAGCATTTTATAGCGAAGCATTTGAATCTTTACATTCTGTTTTAACTATTTCTAAAAGTACGCCAGAAATATATTCTATTATTAATAACAATGTTTCTGAGTTATTACAAAAACCCTTTGTATTTAAAGAATATTCGCCATTTGAAATACCTATCATTTTAAAAAGTGGAAACCCCTTTTATGGCTCAATAATAAGAACGGGAATACAAGGTCTTGATATAAACCCATATAGCCCTTTTATAATAACGCATATCAATCTTTCGAAGCCTTTTTCAACATATACAATTCCTTGTTATACTCACGAAATTATGCATAGTCAGGTTGATACTATACAAGGGGCTGTTACAGATTATCACAACCTTGAGGTATTGCCTATTTTTATGGAAAAGTTAAATGCCTATTTTGCTGGTTCAAAAGTATTTCATGAAATTGAAAAAGCGAGATTATATTGTTTATTAAATAGTATGTCTAAATTGATAGAAGAAGATAATAATCGTGATTATATTTACTATTCTTCAACTTTAAAAGCCGAAAAATTATTTGATATGTATGTTAATTCTTCGGATAGTGATAAAAAAGTAATTATGGACTATATTCAAATGATTATTAATGGAGAAATTAGTCTTGAAGAATTTCTTGAAGGTTTTGGCATTACTTTAGAAAGTAGTCTTGATACACAGGCTATGAAACGTAATTTGCATCTGTAATAACCCATGTAATAAACTCATATAATTACATGGGTGATTTTTTTGTTTTATAGTAAAATTCATGCAAGAATCCGTTTTGTTTTTATTGCCGTAATGCTCGTATTAATAATGGTAATTATTAAAGTTTTTTATATTCAAGTATTTTCCTATAACAAACTTAAAGATCTGTCCGATGATCTATATAGTAGAAAACTTCCCTTGGCAGCAGATCGTGGCCAAATACTTGATCGAAATGGTAAGGTATTAGCTACGAATATTACCACAACATCGTTAGTAGTTGTACCAAGACAAATTGAAGATAAAGAAAAGGTTGCTAAAGACTTAGCAGAAATTCTTGGTGTTGACTATGAAGATATGTATAAACACGTTAGTAAACAAACATCAATTGAAAGAGTTCATCCCGAAGGAAGACAATTATCTTACGAAATCGCCGAGAAAATAGAGTCACTTAATTATGATGGCGTATATCTTCTTAAAGAAAGTAAAAGGTATTACCCTTATAAAGAGCTTTTATCACATACGCTTGGATATGTAGGAATAGATAATCAAGGTTTATCTGGCATTGAGCTTGAATATGATAATTATCTTACAGGAGAAGATGGCTCGATTAAATACTTTTCCGATGGTAAAGGAAACCGTCTTAAAACCTCAGAAGTATATGAAGCTCCTACCCCTGGAGTTACGGTTCAACTCACCATTGATTTAGATTTACAACTTGCAGTAGAAAATGAGCTTGATAACATTATGAGTAAATATACTCCTGAAAATGCATTAATCGTTGTGCAAAATCCTAAAACCGGCGAAATACTTGCAATGGGATCAAGACCAGCTTTTGATTCTAATAACTATAAAAAATACAGTGTTGATGTTATTAATCGTAATTTACCTATCTGGAAAACATATGAACCAGGTTCAACTTTTAAAATAATTACTTTGGCAGCTTCTCTTGAAGAAAAAACCATCGATTTATTTAATGATACCTTTACTGACCCTGGCGCTATAACGGTTGAAGGCGCTACTCTTCACTGTTGGAAAGCAGGAGGCCATGGCACTCAGACTTATCTTCAAGTTGTTGAAAACTCTTGCAACCCTGGCTTTGTTAATCTAGGGCTAAAGCTTGGAACAAATAAATTAATGAAATATATTAAAACCTTTGGTTTTGGCACTAAAACGGGAATTGATTTAAATGGTGAAACTTCAGGTATTCTTTTTAAAGAAGCTGATATGGGGCTTGTTGAAACCGCTACAACAGCCTTCGGTCAAGGTATAAGTGTTACACCTATTCAACAAACTACAGCCGTATCTGCAGCCATTAATGGAGGAAAGTTATACAAACCTTATATCGTTAAAAGCTTAATAGAAACTAATACTAATACCGTACTTGATGTTACTTCCCCTACTTTGGTACGTAATGTTATATCCGAAGAAACCTCATCTTTAGTAAGGTATGCTTTGGAAAATGTCGTAGCAAATGGTTCAGGTAAAAATGCTTACATAGAAAATTATCGTATCGGTGGTAAGACAGGAACAGCCCAAAAAGTAATTAATGGTACTTATTCTGCCAGCAGTTATATTCTTTCCTTCATGGGCTTTCTACCTGCAGATGATCCTGAGCTGGTTGTCTATGTTGCTATTGATGGGCCACATAACGTTGTGCAATATGGTGGTACAGCTTCGGCACCAGTTGCTAAAAATATAATGAAAACTGCTATAAATCTTTATAATATTGAGCCATCTAAAGAAGGAATGCCTAGAGAATATACCTGGTTAGATCAAAAATATGTTATTCTTCCAGACGTTACAGGTAAATCATTAGAAGAAGCAAAAAAAATTCTAAAAGGATTTAAACTAACTTATTCTGGCACGGGAGATAAAATCTTTTATCAAACCCCTAAAGGCGGTACTTATGTTAAAGAAAATGGCACTGTTATGCTGATGCTATCTTAATAAGGAGAAGAAATGCTAATATTAACTAAATCAATTATCGCCTTAATATTAGGCTTTATAATTGCTATTTTAAGTGGTGCCATCATTATTTTTCTTTTAAGAAAAGCAAACATAAAGCAAAACGTTTCAAGCACTCTTAATGAAAGACATCTTAAAAAGCAAGGCACTCCTACTATGGGTGGACTTATCTTTGTACTAAGTACATTATTTATTTTATTATGTTTATATCTTAATAAAAATATTTCTATTACTTATAATTTCTTTATTATTGTTTTCATTTTTATTGCTTATGCTTTTTTAGGAGGCTTAGATGATTTTATTAAAATTGTTTTTAAAAATAATAAGGGATTATCAATATTAACTAAGTTTGCTTTTCAAGTTTTTTTAGCATTAATCTTTTTTTATTTTTTTATTTTAGTAGGTAATAACACTATAATTGATTTTTATCTTTTTGAAATAGACTTACGCTTTTTATATGGCTTTTTTATTCTCTTTCTTTTAGTAGGATCATCAAATGCCGTCAATATTACCGATGGGCTCGATGGCTTATGTGCTGGCCTCTGTGCTATATCCTTTATAACCTATGGTATTATCGCTTGGAATAGTAGTTATATTGTTGGATATCAAGAGATTGCAATTTTCTGCTTCATTTTAGCAGGTTCCTTAATCGGTTTTTTATTCTATAATTTTTATCCTGCCAAAATATTTATGGGTGATTTAGGTTCCCTTGCTTTAGGAGCCACTTTAGCGTCTATAGCAATAATTTTAAAAAATGAATTATCCCTAGTTCTTATTGGTATAGTTTATATTATAGAAACTTTGTCTTCTTTAATTCAAATTGTATCCATTAAACTATTTAATAAAAAAATATTTAAAAAAAGCCCTCTTCATCACCATTTTGAAGAATTGGGCTTTGTAGAATCTGATATTATCAAAATTTTTTACACTGTTGGGCTTCTTTTTTCTTTAATAGCTTTAATTATTTATGTTTGGCATTAATTTACGCTATTTTGTAAGGTTTTTGCGCACTACCATCAATATAATTACCACCCTTTATTGTTACATCCTGATTTAAATAGAATACAGGACGAACACCCATCGACATTGCAACTAACATTAAATTTGTTGCCCCACTAACATCTACAAATGATATAGATAGTAAAGTTAAACCCATAACCGTTTTATTAGCTATAGATAAAGTCCATTCGCTTACGCCATTAAATAGCCAATTATTCTGCCTATTAAGATCATCACTATAACTTGTTAATTTTTCGTTCCATTTGTCTTTAATGCTCGCATAACCATAGTCATGAACATGCATTAAACCAATTTTTGCATTAACCTGGGTTCCTGACCCAGTTTCATCATTATTTGCATTTTTCATTTCTCCGTCATACATAGCTTTGGCGGTAACACTAGTAACATTCCAACCGCCTACATTCCAAATTACATCGGCGATTTTACTTTCCCAGTTTGTTGTATTTCTCAATTCTGGATTGTAGTCTTTAATTATGTAGTTAAGAAAGCCCGTTTCCCTATTGTTTAATGCAATATATAAATCAGAGCCAACCCATTTATCATCATTCGTAGTACTCCATGTAAAACCATTTATATCATCTGTTGACGCTTCAATCCTTTTTAAACTTTTGTAATCTTCAGATACTGTTGGCTTATTACCATGCCCTAAGCCTAACTCATTTTCTGTTACATACTCAGCTTTGATAATTTTGGCCAGCATTTGTGTACCATTATTTTCGGTTTCTACAGGTACTATGCCAATTATTCGGTATTTATTTTCAGTAGGACATACTGTACTTTTGCCTGAGTTATAATTTTCGCTGCCTGGGCCAAAACAAATATAATTATTTGGATTGCATCCTGAATATCTATAGCCTTTATCTTCGGCATCTAAAACAGTACCATCTTCGGATGTTATACTACCATCATGATAGATTAATCCTCCGATACCATTTGTACATTGGTCTGTGGTCTTATTTGCTGTATTAGAATCTTTAACAACTATTTTA
The DNA here is from genome assembly GCA_947598485.1 of uncultured Bacilli bacterium. Taxonomy (GTDB): domain Bacteria; phylum Bacillota_I; class Bacilli_A; order RF39; family UBA660; genus UBA6448. Next base: position 8,372 of record CANQFJ010000007.1, read on the forward strand.
GCAAAGTCTTCGGCTTTAACACCATCTGCAAGAGTTCCTACAAAAGTAGTATCGTTTGTCATATTACAACTTACATTTTCTATCGTAATATGAGCTTTGATCTTTTTACCAAACAAATTATTTTGGTCAACCGGAATATTATAAACATTTACGCCTATTTGATGTGTTTTAGTAGTTGGTGTAGTACTTCGAGAGTTAATAACTGCTCCCTTTTTTATAATAACTGAATTATCTTTAATTCCTTTTGTTAAAGTACTTAAGTCATACTCTCTATCTTCATCTACCTTCGTGCTGAATTCATATGGGTAATATTCCTTAGCACTTAAATCTATCCCTTGAGTTTCAGCAGTTTGCGTAAGGCATAAATCTTTATCAGCGCTTTCAGAACACTCCGATTCAAATGTAGTTTTTAAATCTTCATCAACAATATATGGTAATTCAGCATCTGAACTTGTATATTTATCCTCACTATCCCATACCCAAACTATATCATAGGTACATGTTGTAAGAACATCTTCACTAGAACTTGCAAGTGATACGTTAATATTGGCGGTTGAGCTTTTAAGGACATTTTTTGAAACGTTAAATTCACTCATATCATTAAAAGAAATGTCAAGATTAATACTATCATTGGAATCCGCGATAAATTGATACATTCTATCTGCAGTAGCTACATTTAAATTTAAATTAGCATTAACATTTACTGAATTCATAAAATAGGCAAATGAAGCTCCCACTACGGAAACCATAAATAATAAAATTGTAATTATAATTAAAATTTTTGCTTTTTTATTAACAACTTCCATATACTCTTCCATTCTACCTATACTATTATTAGTATATAACCATTTGGATATATATGCAAGTAAATCTATTTAGATATAATTAAAATAGAGTTATGAAGTTAAAAATTGATAGGTTAAAAGAAATTAGAGAAGAAAAAGGGTTAAAGCAAAAGGATATTGCCAAAATATTAAATATTACTCAAGTTCAATATTCCCGTTATGAAACGGGAATGAGACTAATGCCCATTGACAAATTATCAAGACTTGCTGAATATTACAATACGAGTATTGACTATCTTTTGTATAAAACAGATGAAAGAAAACCTTACGCTAATTCCATAATGCATTAAAAAACCTGATTTTATTCGATCAGGCTTTATTTTTTTGAGGCTTTTTTATTTCTTTTGCTGAAGAGTGATTATATAAATATTTCTTTTTATCCTCAATAATAGATAAAGTAATTAAAAGTAAGCCACTAAATAATAGACCACCAACAACATCAGAAAAATAGTGAGCTCCTAAATAAATTCTTGAAGTCATTACCATAAGAATTACAACTGCAAGTAAACTTGAGAAAAATATTTTATTGCCTCTAGAAATATTAGTTTTACAAATTAAATATATAATAAATCCATATAATGAAGCACTAGCCATCGTATGTCCTGACGGATAAGAATATGAACTTTCTAAACCTTCAGGCATATAAAGTGGTCTTGGTCTTTGAATAATAAATTTTGTTATTTGATTTAATATTGTCGATGCGATAATAACTACTGCAGTGGCAAATGCAAAATTGGTTTTCTTTTCATAAAGCAAAAAGAATAAGAAGATAACTAGTGATAATAGTATAATCCAAGTGGTACTTCCAAGAAATGTAAATATTTGCATAATTTTATCAGTAGTAGCACTATAAAAATTCATTAAAAAATCTCTTACCGCCAAATCTACAGCATTATATGCATTAGCTACAACTAAAATAGTGTTTAGAACAAATAGAATAAGTAAAATGGTCGCTATTATATACTTTTTATTTTTCATTTTTCTTTTCTCCTACAAAAATAAATTCTCTTTGAATTATAAAATTAATTAAGAATATGATAGCGTCAACCGCAAGCTTAATTGGTACTGTTTTACTGCTTTTAATAGAGAAAATATGAGCAATAATATCTACAGTAAAAGCAGAGATAAACATTTGGACGACTACCAATATAAAATATTTAATTAATGATGATTTATTTTTGTTTTTAAATACTACCTTTGCATTAATTATAAAGTTATATATACTTGATAATACTCTTGAGAATAAAGTAGCAAGGATAATAGATAAGCTTAAATTTACAATATTAACATTTTGCCAAGGTAAAACCTTAATAAATAAAGCATATAGTAAAATATCAATAATAAAAGATGATAAGGCTGATAAAATATATTTAAAGAATAGCTTATATATGGCAAATGAATCTTTTAAAGGATTAAAATGACTTTCCGTATTACCATTTACATAAATAGTCTCAATTTCGACTTCTTTTATTGGCACATTTTTACTAATGGTATCAATTAATTGGTTGGTTTCATATTCAAAACGATCTCCTGGTGTAGTCATAAATTTAATCATTACTTCTTTGGAAAGACCACGAAGACCAGTTTGCGTATCAGTAACCGAAACACCGATAAAAGCTTTCATAACTCCCCGAGTAGTCTTGTTTCCAAAACGATTACGGGCTGGAACATTATCTTTATTAAAGTTACGACATCCCATTATTAAACTGTCAGGATGATTTAAAACCTCTTCGGCAACTTTTTTAATATCTTTAACACTATGTTGACCATCACTATCCGCGGTTACTACGCCTTTTAAGTTATGATAATTTTCTAAAAGATAGTTAAAGGCATCTTTCATAGCTCTACCCTTACCTAGATTAATGTAGTGATGTAAAACTATTATATTATCCTTTTCTAGTTTAGTAAAAAATGAATCATATTCATCGCGACAACCATCATCATAAACTAATATATTTGGAAATTCTTTTTGTAATTCGTTTAAAAACTTATCAAATATTTCTGTATTAGGATTTAATGTTGGGACGATTATAAATATATCTTTCATATTACTACTCCACTACTGTCGTCATATTAATAACTCGATAAGAGCCATCATAGTACACAAAATACATCATTTCATGAAATTTATCAGTTTTATCAAACGCAGGATTTGATCCATTAGGTTCAATAGTCATATTCTTATCAACCTCAACTTCAGCAGAAAAAGCATCATCATTATATATTGTTATATTAGATACTTTTTGATTAGACATACTATTTAAAGTATGAACTGAAGTAAATTGAATATCTATTTGGGTTGCCCAACTATATCCTTTATTATACAAGGCTGTTCCCTCGATTAAATTATCTAACAAATAATCAAAACCATAATGGTGATCATCACCTAGGTCCCAAGTTAGAAATTTACTCCAATTTGTTGCAAAATCAATTGGGTTAAAGTTGTCTTTTATATTAGAACCGGCAGCCTCTAAAGTATCATATTTCTTAAAGTTCGCAGCATACAAATTATTGCCATCTTGAGTAATATCTACTTTATTTCCTTTACTATCTTTTACTTCAACTTTAGGTTTAAAAGTAAGACCTGTAATTTCATAATGATTAAATTTAGGTAAATCCACTAAATTATATACCTCTTCGTACTCAGGAATTATGCTTTCCTCTTTTATCTTACTCTTATCTACTTTAATATCGTTGATATATAAATCATAGTTATCAGCTACTTCGATATTTACCGTATATAGTCCATCATCGTCATAGGTTTTAATATTATCTATTTTATATTCATTATAAACCAGTAATCCTAAAGCATGCTTTTCACCCATATCTTTAAGTTTAATAGTCATAATCTTTTTATCATCAGCATAAATATCATAAACTAAGTTATCATCAGTTTTTTTATAACTTATTTTACTATTTTCAAATAATGTTTTATACCCTTCATTTAAATCTGATTTTTTCTCATAACTACTTGTAATTTTATTTAGCTTAATTTCTTTAGATATTTTGCCTTTTTTAGCATCTTCAGTCAACTCTTCTACAAAGTTATCCATAAAACTTTTAGTATCACCAATATCATAATTTTTTAAAACTCTACTTACATATACTAAAGCATATACGCTAAAAACTAATAAAACTAAAGTAAAAATTATAAGGGATTTTTTATATAATGAATTTTTCTTACTGTTTTTTACAATTGCCATTTTTACACCTACTTAGTTATAACAAAAGCCTCAGGTAAACGCCATGATGAATTTGAATAATACAAAGTTACTGATGTTTGTAAATATTTATTATCATAATACATAGTAGTAGATGATCCACCATCAACATTAGCAGCATTTACAGCACCATATTCTTCCATTATATCCATTAAATCATTAGCCGTAGCTCCTAAATGCCCAGAGGCTCCTCGACCATCTGTAACAAGTAAAAGGACTGTTCCATCTTTTCTTTGACCTATTGCGGTTCTAGGATTAGCTCCACTTCCTAAGCCATTAGATTCTCTGCGTTCTCCGTTGATAATAAGTTTTACAAAGTGGTTATTAGCATCCGATGCTTCTTCTTGAAAGGTAACAGCATCTCTAATATGCTCATCAGCAATTAACTTTTCAATTTGACTTTTACTCATACCGCTAATATCAATTATTCTTAAAATATTATTTTCATCAAAGCCAATTAAATGATAGCCAACGCCATTGTCTCCGTTCCAAACTATTTCGCCTTTAGAAACGACAACACCCATTGGATAGCCACCTTTATTACCTGAGGATACATAAATTCCTCCATTAATGCCTCCTATAGCATCATTTTCTTTAACTATTGTTTCTAAATCCTTGCCATATTCCCCAAAAGGATACGTAGTGGCAACTTTTATTTTTGTAGGATCAGGAACAATTAATAAAGTTGCCTTATAATTACTACCAGATATTTCTACTACTTCAATATCTTTTTTCTCACTATTAACATTAATTAAATCCGTATCAACTTCTGTATCCATAGCTTTAAGAGAATTACTATTAACAACCTCTTGAACTTTAGCATCAGTCATAACAAGTTTGACCATAAATTTTAGTGCTCCTGTTTCCAAAAAAGTTGTCACAAATAGATTTCGTGCTTTAGTGGAAGGGCCATAACAAATAAGAAGTAACGAGCAGTATAAAGTAATTATTGCAATAAGCAAAAATACTCCCACAAATGATAAACCTTTTCCAATTAATTTAATAACTTTCATATTTCGACATCCTTTTTTATTTCACTATAATTATACTATATATTTCTATTTGTTAGCAATTAAAAATGATAGCAAAAATGAGCTACCATTATAATATAATTTATTCTATGCTATTTTCTATATTAATATTAAATTTTAGATTGTCCAAATACTATGAAGTTTCGGGCTCTGTGATAGGTTGTGGCTTAGGGATATTATCATTAGCCTTTAATATAACATTTAGCCTACTATCACTATTAATTTGGGTACCTACATCAATACTTTGACTTTCTACGTATCCATACCCTGAGTATGTAACTTTGATACCAATAAATGCCATATAAGTATTAACGTCAGCCAAAGACCAACCTTTAATATCCGGCATTAAATAATTATATGAATTAGTCATCAAAAATACTTTGGTATTTTTTACTACTTTAGCTCCTTGCAATGGATATTGGTCAATAATATATTTACCATCACCAATAACTTCAACTTGAATCCCCTTTTCTTCAAGTTCTTTTTTGACATCCTCAACCTTTAAGGATTTAAAATTAGTTAAAGTAATAATATTATCTTCATAATGATTTTCTACTTCAGTAGCTATATTAGCATATGAAGCAATATCATCTACAGCTGTAGTTAATACTTGAGCGAACCTAGGTTGACTTGCTTCAAGTTGTTTGGTAGCAAAATATACTATATATTTAGGATCATCTTTAGGGAATAATCCTGCAAAAGAAGCAATTGTATCATATTCTCCAGTTAAGTATCCTAAATGGCCTGCTTCGGTTATTTGCGCAGTACCAGTTTTTCCTATAAATGTTACACTTTTTGGTTGCCAATAAGTAACTGTATTTTTATATGTAACACCATACATTAATTCTTTAATTTCATCAGCTGTTTCTTTAGAAATCATTTGCCCTAGTTCGGTTCTCCCATTTTGTTTAATGATATTACCATTTTCATCGACAATTTTATCAACAACATAAGGCTTTAACATAACACCATCATTAGCAATCATTGTAAGAGCTTGAAGAAGTTGGATAGGAGTTACTTCAACACCACCTTGACCAAATGAGGCTGTAGCAAGACTAGGACCTTGCTTTATATCAACAACACCAGCATACTCATTTGCTAACTCTATGCCCGTTTTTTTACCAAAGCCAAATTTATAAAAATAATCACTTAACTTAGCAACGCCTAAGTTTTGTGCTAGTATTGAAGCCGCGACGTTAGATGAATATATATATCCTGTATCAAAGCTTACTTCTCCCCAACCTTGACCATTATTCCAGTCTTTAATTATACGATCGGCTACTTGAATAGAACCAGATTGATATGTTTCATCACCTTTATAAAGATTTTCTTCGATAGCAGCAGCCCAAGTAAAAGTTTTCATAGTAGAACCAGGTTCATATGTATATGAAACTAAAGGATTTAAACTTTGTTCAAGGGTATTTAAGTCATTAGGATTATATGAAGGAGTTGTTGCCGAAGCCACAATAGCTCCTGTTTCAGCATCCATGACTGCAAAGATGCCCCACGTTAGTTTATAATTATTAACAAGCGTTTTAATAGCATTTTCGGCAATTAACTGAATTTTACTATTGATGGTTAAATATATATCATGACCATTTTCTTCGGGTTGTTCAATAAAGTTTTTATCAGGAAGTGGATAACCTAAAGCATCGCTTTGATAAATTCGATAACCATCAGTTCCAGATAATTCTTTATTATAATACCCTTCAACGCCTAACTCGCCATTAATTTCACCATCATCGTTTGCCTTAGCATACCCGATAATATATGAAGCAAATCTTCCCATTTTGTAATATCTTTGGGTTCCTTCCGCAAAATCAATACCAGGAAGCTCTAAAGCTTCTATTTTCTTTTTAACTGTTTCTGTTAGATTACGACCCTTTGAACCAAATTCAACTTGAAAAAGTCCGGTCTCTGTACCCTTTTTTAATCTTTCTAAAATATAACTTTCATCAGCCTCAATAATAGGAGCTATAGCCTTGGCAGTTTCTTCCAAATTCTCAACATGATTCTCATAATTACTGTTTGTATAAGCAATAAGGTTATACGAATTTACCGATTGGGCTAGAGCCTCCCCTGTTGAATCAAAAATAGTGCCCCTTGATGCATAAAGAGTTTGCTTCTTTTCATTACGCGATGAAGCAAATTCTTTTAAAGTCTTGCCATCAACGAAAGTATCATTTGTTAAGCTAATATAAGAAAGCCTTGCTATTGCAAGGCATAAACATAGAGCAACAACTATAATCATGATTTTATTAATATTTTTTGTTACTCTCTTACTCATATTTATTTAATAATTAAGATGTTGGTATTATCAAAAGAAAGGCCATAATTTTTTGCTACTTCTTGAATATTATCTAGAGACGCAAGTTCATCGATTTGCATTTCTAAGCTTTCATTCTCATCGCTTTGAACTTCGATATCTCTTTTAATCTTTTCTAAAGCAATATTTGATTTAGTTAAAGCCGCAGAAGTAAAAACATTTACGGTTGGTATCAATGCTATTAATAGAATAATAACAAAATACATCATCTTTTCTCCTTTTAGAAATTTTAATCTTTTACCTTTCTTTCTAGCCATCTTATATCCTTTCTATAACTCTCAGCTTAGCACTATGACTACGGCTGTTTTCTTTTAATTCCTTTTCAGTTGGAAGTATTGGTTTATTGTTAATTAATTTTATTAAAGGCTTATATTCATCAGGAATTTCTGGAAGCCCTTTTACTAAATCATTTACTTCTGAATATTTTTTAAATATACTTTTTACTATTTTATCTTCTAATGAATGAAATGTTATAATACATATCCTTCCATTAGATTTTAACATATTTATTGCATCAGGTAATACTTTTTCTAAAACCTCTAACTCGTCATTTACTTCAATTCTAAGAGCTTGAAATATTTTTCTTTCGGGATGATTTTTAAAAAAGTAATTAGCTCCTGTAGCTTTTCTTATTACCTCAACAAGATCTAAAGTCGTATTGATATAATCTTTTTCGTGAAAAATTTCTTTAGCAATATTTCTTGATAATTTCTCTTCACCATATTTAAAGAATATCTCGGCAAGTTTATCTTCACTATAGCTTGTTATTATACTTTTGGCTGTTTTATTCTTACGCATATCCATTCGCATATCAAGGGGTCCATCATTCATGAAAGAAAAACCTCTTGAGCTTTCATCAATTTGGGGTGATGAAAAGCCTAAGTCAAAAATGATTCCATCGACTTTATTTATTCCCATGTCATCCAAAACCATTTTCATGTTAGCAAAATTATCATTAATAATTTGAAAATTATTGCTTACTTCTTTTAAGGCTTCATTACTTGCTTTTACAGCATTTTCATCTTCATCAAAGCCATATAAGAAACCTTTAGGACATCTTTTTAATATTTCTTTTGCATGACCAGCATAACCTACTGTTGCATCAATGTAAATACCATCTTCTTTAACAGATAAATTATCTATTACTTCGTTTTTTAAAACACTATAATGAAGGGGTTGCATCGAATAACGTCTCGGCAATGTCTTCCATTGCATCTGTACTTTCTTCTAAGAATTTATTAAATAAAGATTCGTCCCAAATTTCAAGTCGGTTATTCACGCCGATTATAACACATTCTTTCGTTAAACCGGCGTAACTAACCAATGGGGAGGTAATGTTAATCCGACCGTTTTTGTCGAATTCACAAACAGTAGCACCAGAGTATAGGTTCCGCAAAAAGGTACGAGCATCCTTTTTGTTAAATGGTAATTCACTTAGCTTTTCTACTAATTTATTCCATTCTGTCATGGAATAAGCGTATAAACATTTTTCAAGCCCTCTAGTTATTACAAAGGACTCGCCAAGCTCAACGCGGTATTTAGTAGGAATAACCAAGCGGCCTTTATCATCAATGTTATGATGAAATTCGCCCATTAACATTTTTATCCCCCACTTTCTACCACAGTGTGCCACTGTCTACCATTATGATACTACAAAGCAAAAAAAAAGTAAATAAATATTTACTTTTTTAGCATACTTTCTAAAAATATTTACAAAAAAACGCAATTATTTTTCTTCTTTGCTTGCTACAGAGATAACTTCCTTACCTGCATAGTAACCACACTTTGTACAAGCTCTATGAGGACGAATTGTAGCACCACACTTAGGACATTTTGTTAGTGTTGGAGCAGTCTTCTTTAAATGAGTTCTTCTCATTCTTTTTTTCGTTTTACTAGTTCTTCTAAATGGAACAGCCATTTTATTCACCACCTTCGTTATATTCGGACAATTTTTGTAAACGAGGATCTATATCTTTCTTTTCCTCATCTTCATTTATAACTTGCCAATTATTACCCTTTAAATTATCAGCATCACTTTTGGTATATCTAATTGGGACTTCCAATACAATATTTTGCCACAAAAGTTCCATAATATCAAGTGTATTTTGATTATTTTGCATTTCATCTAATACTTCATCAATCGAAAAATCAAGATTATAAGGTATTTTTTCAAGGGTAATGCTATCAGGCAAATACATTATACCACTTACCTCAAGTTTTACCACTATCTCATCTACTTCGTTTTGACTAATATATCCTTTAACATGGATATTATCTAAAGACAATATACCTACGCTTTCATAATACTCTTGAGGAAATATTATGTCCGTATTAATATCTATCTTATCTTTATAACTAAGCTCTGCCAAATTGATTATCATATATATTCTCCTTTTAATCCATAACTCTTTTAAACATTTTTTCTAAATCATATATTGTAAACTTGATAATAGTAGGTCTTCCATGAGGACAATTATAGGGATTATCACACTTAACAAGTTCATCTAATATATATTCGATTTCCGTCATAGAAATATGCATATTAGCTTTAATACTCATTTTACATGCCAAAGTTATGGCAATCTTTTCTTCAAATTTAACTCGATCAAAATTCTTATTTAAATTAATAATTAGTTCAATAATTTTCCGAATGCTTTCTTCTTCGTAGCCTTCTTTAAGCCAAGTAGGATGAGCCTTAATAATAATGGTATTTATGCCAAATTCTTCAAAATCAATATTTAAGCTTGTCAAAACATCTTTCTTTTCCATAAGACTGATATAATCTGATGGGGAAAGCTCAATGGTCATTGGTATTAATAATGGAACTTTACTGACGTCTTTTTCCCTTAATTTTTTCATATATCTTTCATAATTTATACGCTCATATGCAGCATGTTGATCAAGAAGATATATACCCTCTTCATTTTCCGCGATAATATAAGTCCCTAAAGCTAATCCTACCGGATATAATTTTAAACTTTTAAGTTCTTTATTATGAATAACCTCTTCTTTACGAAAATCCATAAAGATTTGTTCATTTATAACCGGTTTTTCTTCTGGCGCTTTTGTAATTTCATCGTCAGAAGCTGTTTCTATAACTTCATCAAAAGGGGTTATTTCTTTCTCTTCAACGGGCTTTACAATTAGCAAATTATCATATAATACATCCTTTATCGTATCAGTAATTAAATTTGTTAAATCTTTAGATTTAGATATTTTAACATCTTGTTTAGTAGGATGAATATTTACATCGATAATTGTAGGATCTGTTTCAATATTAATAATTACAACGGGATACTTATCTACAGGTTTATAAGTATAATAGGCATCATTAATAGCATTATTAATATCATTATTTTTTACAACCCTACCATTTAATATAGAAATCATACTATTTCGATTTGATCTTAAAATATGAGGTTTACATGCATATCCTGAAATAATAAAGTCATCATTTTCAGCTTTAAACTCTAAAAGATTTTTAGAAATATCTAAACCATATAATTCATGAATAGTTTTCTTTAAATTACCAGAGCCACTTGTTTTTACAATAACTTTTTCGTTATTAGTTAAAGTAAAGGCAATATCAGGTTTAGATAAAGCCAGTTTTTCTATAAAAGAAGTGCATCCTGCGAGTTCAGTTGATTCTGATTTTAAGTATTTTAAACGTGCTGGCGTATTATAAAACAAATTAGTTACTTCAATATCTGTTCCCTTTTTCTCTGGGCATTCTTTTTCTTCTAGGATTTTACCACCTTTGATATGAATATAACTAGATTCCTTTTCATTATAGGTAGCAAGCTTTACTTCGGAAACCGCTGCGATGGAAGCCAAAGCCTCACCTCTAAAGCCTAAGGTATCAATAAAATATAAATCTTCCTCTTTATATAGTTTAGAGGTTGCATGTCTTAAAAAACAATTTTTGGCATCTTCTCGATCCATTCCCGTACCATCATCCATTACTTCAATAGATTCGAGACCCGAATTAATAAGATTTACAGTTATATTAGAGCTTTGGGCATCAATAGAATTTTCCACGAGTTCTTTTACAACAGAAGAAATTCTTTCAATAACTTCACCCGCGGCAATTTTATTAGCTAAAAGCTCCTCCATTACTTTTATTTTACTCATGATAACTCACTACGCTTTCTCTTATTTCAAAATTATCTATATTACTTTTAATTAAAGCTTTATCCTTAAAATAAATAAAACCTAAAGAAGGAAGTACTAAGTCGCTTTTGGCGGGAATAGTTATTTCTAACTGTGGCTTAATATCCTTCTTAGTCTTAATTTTAACTTCATTATGAAAATATAAAGTCATAGAAACTTGTTCATCACTACTAAGGCATAAATCATTGATAAATAAAGTATAATTTTTATCAAGAGTTAAAACTTTAGGATTAACTTTTTTCTTATTTATTAATTCCTTAACACTATACATTTCATTAAATCCTGGAACATCATATATTTTAATACCATTGTATGTTAAAGGCATAAAATCCATAGTTGTATTTTGATATTCCGAAACCGTTAGCTGTTTATTAAAAAGATAATTAATTAAACTTGATTTGCCTGAAGAGGTCGGACCACAAAATAAGATCTTTTTCTCTTTGGCACAAAGGTTTAGAATTTCACTTTTGCCAAACCCATTTTCTTTAGAAAAAAGCAAAACATCTTTTACATGATAAACCTTTTTAATATTATCCACTAAAATAGCATACTTTAAATTACCTGGCAAAATATCCACCTTAGTTAAGACTAAAACTTTATTATTAGTTATTTTATTATATATGTTAATTACTTTTTCATTAAGATTTAACATATCAGTCAAAAAGAAAGTAAAAACATTTTTTTTATTTATCTTATTTAAAATGTCATCATCACTTATCACATTTTTATTTTGAATATTTTCATGATAGTTTAGTAACTTAAAACATCTTAAGCAGTACTTAGCATCTTTTTTAGGAGTATATCCTTTTTTGGTTTTATCATCATACTGTAAGGTAACACCACAGCCTATGCACTTACTCATAATACTTACCTTTTTCTAATATCGATTTTTTAGCTAAATTTTTTAAAATAAATCTTTCAAAAAAACGATTAAATCTAGTCCAGATTGGTTCTTTAGTTCCTATAGAATTAACTAAAATACTAAGACAGTCGTTACGATTAGCTCCCAATATGTCGGTGATAAGTTGATCTCCTATACAGGCAATTTCTTGAGGTCTTAAATCATATAGGCGCATTATCTTTTGATACTTTTTTTTAAGGGGCTTATGAGATGAAAAAGCAACATCAACATTAAGGGTTTCTTTAAATGGAGTTAGTCTTTTTTTGGTTGCATTACTTAAAATAATAATTTTAAAATCTGAAGATAATAAGTGAAATAGCTCCTTTATATCTTGTGATGGTTTATCTTCTGTATATGCTACCATGGTATTGTCTAAATCAAATAATAAACATTTAATGCCTCTTTTTTTAAGCTTTTTATAATTAATTGTAAAGATACTTTTTTGATACATATCTGGTATGAACTTATCCATATTAGTCACCTTATATAATTTTATCATGGATAGCATAAAAAAAGAATAGATAAGTTCTATTCTTTAGTAGCTTACATTTATTAAAATAAACTTAATTGAGCACTTTCTTGCATATCCTTAAAGACACCAAGTTCGCGAAGTTTATCAACCGTTGTTTTATTAACTTTACCTCGGTTAGCAAAGTCTTCAACACAATAAAATGGTTGTCTTTCTCTTTCTTCAATTATTTTAGCCGCAACCGAGTCGCCTAAACCATCAACCGTTCTAAAAGGACAAATTAAAGTCATATTATCATCTTCATCAATAACAAAGTTTTTACCATGGCTTTTTTCAATATCAATCATAGCAAATTTAAAGCCACGAGCAGTTGCTTCGAGACAAAGTTTTAAAGTTTCAAGCACACTTGCTTCTTTATTAGTAGCATCATGACCTTTATTAATGATTTCAATCATCTTCTCTTTAATAGCATCATAGCCCTTTACCATTGTTTCAAGGTCAAAATCATCAAAACGGGTAGAAAAATAAGTAGCATAATATATCGCTGGATAATGAACTTTAAAATAGGCAATTCTAAAAGCACTAGTAACATAAGCCGCAGCATGGGCTTTAGGGAACATGTACTTAATCTTACCACATGAATCAATAAACCAATCTTCAATACCGGCATCTTGCATCGTTTGCTTGTGTTTAGCCCAAGTTTCTGGATCATGTGAAGCCTTACCTTTACGAACAAACTCCATTATCTTAAAGGCTTTTATTGGCTCTAAACCTTTGTACATAAGATATACCATAATATCATCACGACAACCTATTACCTCTGAGAAAGGGACTACACCTTGTCTAATTAATTCTTGAGCATTGCCTAGCCAAACATCGGTACCATGAGAAAGCCCTGATATTTTAACAAGTTCAGCAAAAGTTTTAGGTTTAGTATCAACAAGCATACCAATCGTAAATGGTGTACCAAATTCGGGAACTCCTAAAGTACCTGTTTCATTCATAATTTGCTCTTTAGTAACTCCTAAAGGTTCTGGTGATAAAAATATTCCCATGGTATCTTTATCATCAAGAGGCACTGTCGTTACATCAATGCCTGTCAAATCTTGAATCATTCTAAGTTGGGTTGGGTCAGTATGACCTAGTATATCAAGTTTCAATACATCTTGGTCAATGGCATGGTAATCAAAGTGGGTTGTTCGCCATGCCGCATCGATATCTTCAGCAGGATATTGAAAAGGTGTAAAATCAAATACATCCATATAACCTGGTATTACAACAATACCTCCGGGATGTTGACCTGTCGTTCTCTTAACTCCTGTACAGCCTTTGGCAAGTCTTTCAACTTCAATACTATTTAAAACAATATTTTTATCTTCAGCATACCCCCGAACAAAGCCACAGGCCGTTTTGTCGGCAACAGTACCAATTGTTCCGGCGCGATAAACATTATCAACGCCAAACAATACCTTGGTATATTCATGGGCTGCAGCTTGATTTAAATCGGAGAAATTTAAGTCAATATCAGGAACTTTATCGGCATTAAATCCTAAGAATGTGGCAAAGGGCATATCTTGACCATCTTTAACCATAAGCTCACCACAGTTTGGGCATACTTTATCAGGCAAATCAAACCCACTATTATAGGTAGCTCCTAAAGACACTCCATTTTCATCTTCAAAAATACTACATTTGCATTTTCGACAGCGATAATGTGGAGCAAGGGCATTAACCTCAGTTATTCCCATCATAGTGGCAACAAAAGATGAACCAACCGAACCTCTAGAGCCTACTAAAAAGCCATCATCATTAGATTTTTTTACCAGCTTTTGCGCAATAAGATAGATAACATCAAAGCCTCCACCAATAATACCACCTAAAGATTTCTTTACTTTCTTATCTATATCCGCAAGAGCATCTGTTTCTTTTAAGGTATTAAGTTGTTCTTCTAAAGAGGCTTTGTCTTCTTCACTGGCTTCACTTAACTTAGCCTCTAAGTCTTTAATTTGGTCTTCTTTTTCTTTATTAAGTTTTAGAATCAATTCTTCTTTAACAGTTTCTTTAACAGCATCCATACCTTTTAAAATTGTATCATGCAAAATAGCAAAAGCTTTCTTAGTAAGTGTTTCACCCTCAAGCTGCTCTTCTCTTATAAGCTTAGTTTTAATACTTTCTAAAACGGCATCACCATATAATTCTTTACTTATTCTTTCTTCAATATTAAGAGGTAGAGGATCACCATACCATTCAGCAGCTTTGGTATAAACTAGGTTTGTAACTGTTTCGATAGAGTTTTCAATCTTTGGTGAGAAAGGTACACCTCCTGTTTGAATAATAACCTCTACTTCCTCAATCATATCAGCAAGTTTATTAGTATTTTCTACAACTATTTGATAAGCTAAATCTTCACCAAGGAAAGCGAATTCTTCCAGCATTTCTTCCGTAGTTCTAAAATGCATATCTGGTTGCTCTACCCCTTTTCTATTTAAAGGGTGAAGTTTACCATTAGTTTTTTGGTTTATTATAATAGAACGATATATTTTATCTTCAGGAGTTAGATAGTGGGCATCAGATGTAGCAACTACGAGCTTACCAGCATTATTTGCTACCCTTATAATTTTCTTAATGTTTTCTTGCAAATCTGCTAAAGTCCTAAAGCCACTTGATTCCATTTGAATTAAATGTTTAATGGCACTTATTGGTTGAACTTCAATGTAATCATAAAAATTCATCATAGCGGATAACTCTTCATCATCTTTAGAAAGAGCAGCTTCAAATAGCTCATTATTTATACAGCCACTACCTATTAAAATACCCTCCCTTAATTTTCGAAGTTCACCTTTAGGTAATCTTGGTTCACTATTTCTAAATAAATATGTCGTATTAGCATAACTTATAATTTTGAATAAATTCTTAAGCCCCGTTTTGTTTTGAACTAAACAACATAAATGAAAAGGATGGGAAAATTGGATTATTTTATTTATATCTACACTATTATACATTTGGGTAGTCGTAGAGATATTTTGACTAAGTAACTCTTTACACTCTTTCCAAAATGCTTTGGCGGTACCCGCGGCATCATAATCAGCTCTATGGTGTTCATCCTCATTCCACTCTACATCATATTTTTTAACTAAAGTAGATAGTTTATAGTTACTCCAATCAGAGTGTAACATTCGCGCAATATTCATGGTATCCAAAACTGTATTTTCAAAAAGAGGCAAATCATATTTTTTACATGCAGCATTAATCATGCCAATATCAAATTGAGCATTATGAGCAACCATAGGAAGATCGCCTGTCCATTCAAGGAATCTTTTAGTTACAACTTCTTCACTATCGGCATCTTTTACCATATCATCGGTAATGTGTGTAAATTCGGTAATATTTTTAGGTATAGGATAACCTGGATTTATAAATTCATCAAAACTATCTAAAATCTCGCCATCTTTAATTTTAACGGCTCCAATTTCAATCATTTGGTCTTTACCAGCATAAAGCCCTGTCGTTTCGGTATCATATACTACATAGGTTTGACCCTCTAAAGGATAATCTTTTAAATTAGTAATAAAGTCGATATCATCATTGACAACATTAAGCTCGGCACCATAGATAACCTTAAAGTGATCTTGAGGCTCCTTACCACTATTATAATCACATACCGCATGAAATAAATCGGGATAAGCTTGGACAGCATTATGGTCGGTTACAGCAACCGCTTTATGGCCTAACGATAAAGCAAATTTAACTAGGCTCTTAGGTTCAATTACGCCATCCATTGTACTCATCATCGTATGCGTATGAAGCTCTACTCTTTTTACTTCAGCATTATCTTTAACTTTCACATCTTTAGATGGTATACACTCCATACTGCGCGCCGTTAAAACCATTTGATTTAAATAAGGATCTTTTTCCATGTTACCAAAAACACGATACCAATTACCTTCTTTTACTTTCTTATTAAACTTAATAAATTCTTCTTCATCAAATTTAACAATTTTTAAAAGATAACTATCTGTTTTATCACTTACTTTAAGATTTAAAATAAAAATAGGCCCCTTTTTACCTTTTCTTTCAATTACTTCTTTTTCAAAAACAAAAACTTCAACAATAACATTTTTAGTTTCCCCCATAATATTATGTAAGGCTGTTACATCTCCATCCCGGTGAGTGCCTAATATAACAGGGCTTTCTTCTTCCTTATATTCTTTATTCCGTTCATTATCAATCTCTTCACGGACACTTTGGACCGCAGCTTCATCAATTAAAACTTCAATTTTATCACAATCAAGGCCATAATATTTAGCATATTTTGCTAAGTCTTTAGCCACATTTTCAACCATTCTTTTTTCAACTTCACTAGTTGTCATAAATTTAATAGTTTTATCTTCATAAATATACTTAATACTGCTTAAAGAAGGCTTATTAATAAAATAGCTTTTAATTATATCATCAAGAAGTTGAAGCTCTTCTTCTGGCGTTATATTAGGATAAACCATTGTAATATAACAATCTTTTTCGCCCCCGATTTTATTTTTTGTAGCTTCTCTTAGTTTATCAACTTCTTCTTTATTAATAACTGTAGGAGCTTTTATTCTAACTTCATAAATATCTAATGATGAATAATAAATGACTTTTTCAACCTCCGCATCAGCAAAAGCTTCAGTTGTAAAATTAATACTGTTAAAAAATCTTTTTAATTCATCATTCATCATACATCACTCTTTTTCTATTTTATTAACAACAATTTGGTATTTATCAAATCTTTTCGAAGATTTACCATTTATTAAAATTATATCACGAACTTTAAGATCCGTTAAAGTAGAATACACTCTAGGAAAAATAACAAGCTCCGTTTCACCCGTTTCATCTGAGGCCGTGACAAAAGCCATATTTTCACCATTTTTCGTTTTAAGAGTTGTTATTTTATCAATTAATAAAGCCATCTTAATATTTTTAAATAAGTAGTCTTTAGCTTTACTAACCTTTACAACATTTTGATATTTACTACATGGGTGATTAGAAATATACATACCATAATATTTTATTTCATTTGCAAACAATTCCTCTTTAGAATACTCTTTTACATTTTCTAGTTCAGGTTTTAAGGCCTTTTCATCATCCATAGCAGCATAATTAAATAAAGTATCTTCCTCTTTCATTAAGGTAGATTCAGAAAAACCAAAACTATCTAATGATCCTGACAAAACAAGAACTTGATATATTTTAGGAGTTAATACTTCTTTACATTTTAAAATAAAATCAAATATATCTTTAAAGCCATTTTCTCTTTTTAACAAAATTGTTTTAATTACATTATCGGGTAAATCTTTTATTAAAGATAAGGGTAATAATAAATAATTATTTTTAAATTTAAATTCTTCGTTAGATAAATTAATATTAGGTTTTAATATCTTAATATTATTCTTTTTAAGAATTGTTAGATAGTATTTACGTTTATCACTACTCTTAGCTTCTTCCAGCATAACTGTATTATAAATAATAGGATAATTAACTTTTAGGTATGCTAAAGTATATACAATTTTAGCATAACAAACGGAATGGGACTTATTAAAGCTATAGGCAGCAAAGTTTAGTATTTTGGCAAACAAGTCTGTGGCAAATTCTTCATCATAGCCGTTTGCCATAGCCCTTGTTAGAAAAACATCTTTTTCTTTTGCAAGAATATCTTTTTTCTTTTTAGACATAGCTATTCTGACATTATCAGCCTCAGGACCAGTATATCCTGCGATAATGGATAAAATCTTCATAACCTGCTCTTGATAGATCATAATACCATAAGTACTTTTTAAGACATCCTTTAAATCAGGATGAACTTCATATTTACCCGTATTTTTATTTTTAATATATTCATCCATTTGTCTATTAGGACCAGGTCGCACTAAAGCTACCGCGGTAGCAAGCTCATCAAAATTTTTTACTTGTAATTTATATAAACTATCGGAAGCATATCTAGACTCGAATTGAAATAAGTCCTCGGTATTTCCTGATTGTAAATATTTATATACTTTAGGATCATCTAAAGGAATATTTTCGAGTTTAAAATCATTAATCTTTTGGGCCATCTTTCCTATTAAAGTAAGATTCCTTAAGCCTAAGAAATCCATTTTTAAAAGACCCATATTCTCAATATAGTCCATAGCTATACCTGTTTTTAAGATGTCTTCATCATTAATAACAGGAATGATTTCGTGAAGACTTACAGATGATATAACAACACCCGCGGCATGCGTAGAAACATTTTTTTTAAGTCCTTCGAGATGAGAAGCAATATCATATAGTTCTTTTAAGGGAGCGTATAATTCTAAATATTTTTTTATATCTTTATTATTTTCGCTATTTTCTTTTAAAGATAAATCTGCGCTTATAATTTTAATAAATTTTTCAAATAAACTGGTATCTATTTTTAATACTTTAGCTAAATCTCTAAGTATGAGTCTACTTTTATAGTTATTAAATGTAAGCCCCAAAGCAACTTTATCTTTGCCATATCTTTGTTGAACATATTTAATAACTTCATATCGTCTTTCATCCTCAAAATCGATATCAATGTCGGGCATTTTTTTACGATAAGGATTTAGGAATCTAGCAAAAAGCAAATCATATTTAATGGGATCAATATCAATTATTCCTACGGCATAGCTAATAAGACTTCCTGCCGCACTGCCTCTGCCAGGACCTACAACAATACCATTTTTCTTAGCAAATAAAACATAATCATATACAATCAAAAAATAGTCAATAAACCCCATTTCTTGAACAGTATTAAGTTCTTCTTCTAGCCTTTCTAAATAACCACTTGGAATATTATTATTAAATCTTTTTTCTAATCCTTTAATAGCAAGTGTTTTTAGAAAGTCATAGGAATTAGTGTTTTCTTTATATATAGGAATATATCTTTTATTAAAGGGTATTTCTAAATTAATATCTTTAATAAATAATTCTTGCTCTTTACTTTCTTCTTCTAAAACATTTAAATCAAGATAATCATTTTCACTATAGGTAAAGCTGCCTCCTAAATCTTGAAGATACTTTAAATAATTAACATCATTCTTATTTAAAGATCGAGCGTTATTAATTCTTACCACATTACTAGAAAGGATTAAAGCATTTTTCTTTTGCACAGCATTACTATAACCTAAAAATAAATTTCTTTTATCGGCAATAGAACTATAAATTTCATATGATTCATAAGGAAGAATTATTTTGATATCATTATTTTTTAAATCATCTGCCCTAAGATGATCTTCATCATTTATTTTAATTAAAGCTTGATAGCCAGAATAGTTTTTAGCATATAAATACACTTTTTTATCATCGATAGTTTTTTCAAGGCCTATAATAGGTTTAATTTTCTTTTCTTGACATTTAATATAAAATTCCACGCTTGAATATAAATTAGTGTCACAAATAGCACAAGCTTTAATTCGGTTTTGCTCTAAAAAAGCAAGTAAATCAGGAATTTTAATAAGGCTTGTAAGCAAACTAGAATCAGTTGTAATCTTAAGTGGAATCATATGCGTATCTCCTTAAGTCAATTATAGCACGAGTATTATTTAATTGACAATTATAAGGAAATTTGATAAACTTGTAACGATTAGGAGGGATACTATGGCTACAAAAGTAACCACTAAAAAACCTTTATCAGGTAATAATCGTTCTCATGCTTTAAATGCTACAAAAAGAAAACAAAAACCAAATCTTCAAGTTAAAACTATTAATGGAGAGAAAGTTAAAATTTCTACTAGAGAAGCAAGAACAATTAACAAAGGATCTAAAAAACAAAAAAAGCTGGATGAATAATCCAGTTATTTTTTGGCCTGAAGGCTTCTTTTTAAGCCAAGATGAGCCTTTGTCGTTGTAGCATATTCTTCCCAGTTATCTTTTGGATGCGGATAGTTAGGATTCGAAACAATTTGTACTCTATCATATTCGTGTAATTTATAGTTAAATGGCACAGCTTTTTCATTAACGATAGCCATATAAGCATTACTAGCAACGTTATCACCTAGAAAGTAAGCCACATCAACCGGGGTTGCTCCCACAGGAAGTTCAAGTGTTTGACCTCCAGGAGTTAATACCACTATTTTTCCATCAAATATTTCTGTTTTAACATGACTTATAAAATCACCATCATTTGGATAAGCCTCATTCATAACCTCAATGCCATGCAAGAATTGAAAGTTCTTTTGGGCTGTATATCGCATAGCTTTTGTAGCATTTTCTCTTTCCCTTCGCCAAAAAAACATTAAACCATTTTGATCAATCAAATCCATTTCGTGCGTTTTAATACGATTTTGAACTAAGAACCCGGTAGGAGAATACACCGTAGTATGTAAAGCTTGATACATATTATTTTTGGGATTACATATGAAGTCTTTAAACTTAACATTTACGGGTTTATATAGGCTATGAATAAGTCCTAATGATTGATAACACTGAGCTATTTCATCCACCATTATTTTTAAAGCAACAAAATCGTGAATATCTTCAGGTATTTGGCCTTCTTTCATTTTTTTATAGACACTGTATATATGTTTAGTTCTAAATATAATTTCGGAAGGAATATTATTTTGCTTTAAAAGGAAAAATATTTTCTCAAGCATTTCATTTAAAATGTTATGAACCCTTTGTTTATAATTATTAATTATATTTTCCGTATTATTAAAACCTATTGGATCAATATATCTTAAACTTAAATCTTCAAGTTCTAATTTAAAACAATCAGTTCCCAAAAAGCCTGCCAAAGGAGCGTAGAAATGAAGTGTTTCTTCAGCTTTAGCTATTTGTTTATCTCTTGCTTGGTATTCTAAAGTTCGCATATTATGAAGACGGTCACTGATTTTAATTAAGGCTATTCTTGGATCTTTAGTAAGGCCAATTAAAATTTTCCGTAGATTAGCTAAATCTTCGGCTTCTTTACTTAAAAAATTTATTTCATCTAAATTGGTTACTCCATTAACTAAGTCTGCTACCTCAGGACCAAAAGCATTATATAACTCTTCGTATGTACAACTAGTATCTTCTAAAACATCATGTAAAAGACAAGCACAAATTGTGGCTTCATCAGCACCTTTTATCGCTAAAGTATAAGCAACATTGATAGGATGTATTATATAGGGTTCTCCACTTTTACGAACTTGGCCAGAATGAAACCTATTAGCAAACTCATACGCTTTTTTTACTTTAGGTAAAGCTTTACTGTTAAGAGCTTGAACGACATTAAAAAGTTCAGATGCACTATTTATTATACTATAATTCTTTAAAGCCATAACCCTACCTCATACTTACTCTTAGACCTTTATTGTAACACGAAATAATTAAAATTCAAGATTTATATCCTTCCTTTTAAAATTTATTTATCTATAATTCATTTAGGTAATTACCCATTTACTTTTTTTTATACCTCATACAATATTTCAGGAGGAAATTATGTTATTTGAAAATGATAATTCTTATTTAGATATGGTAATGAATATCCCAGGACTTGATTATCTAAATAATTCTCATGAGCAAGAGAAAGAAGAAAACATTGACCGTTTCTATCGTGGAAATATGTTTGATAAAGAATTTGATCCATATAAAAACATGACTTATGTTGCTCCTAAAGTTAAAAGTGAAAAACAAAAAGATTTACTAACTTTAATGAGATATAATTTCATGTTAATTGATTATAATTTATATTTAGATGTTCATCCTGATGATATGCAAATTCTAAATAAGTATAAAAAAGTTGCTAACACCTTAGAGGATAAAACTAAGGAGTATGAAAAGAAATATGGTCCTTTATGTAATACTTCCGCTGATTACAATACCTTTAAATGGATAGAGTCACCATGGCCTTGGAATAAGGAGGATGGTAAATATGTTTAAATATGATAAAAAACTAGAATTTCCTATCAATATTTCTAAAAAAGATTTAAGAATGGCTAAATATATCATTACTCAATTTGGAGGCTCAAATGGCGAACTAGCAGCCTCAATGAGATATTTTTCGCAAAAGTTTACAATGCCTGATGATAAAGGGAGAGCTTTGCTTAATGACATAGCTACTGAAGAACTTGGCCATATTGAAATGATTTGTACTATGGTTCATCAACTTACAAAAGATGCTTCATTAGATGAATTAGAAAAAGCAGGTCTTGCTAGCTACTATACTGAACATGGTATAAGTTTATACCCATCTGATTCGCAAGGAAATCCTTTTACAGCAACATATTTTGCCTCAACTGGTGATGTAATTGCTAATGTTTCGGAAGATATGGCTGCTGAACAAAAAGCCAGAGCAGTATATGAAGGATTAATTAACCTTACAGATGATGAAGATGTTATAGGACCTCTTTTATTCTTAAGACAAAGAGAAGTAGTTCATTTTAACAGATTTAAAGAATTATACGATCATTATAAAAAACTTGGATACTAAAAAAAGGCGCAAAACGCGTCTTTTTGTTTTAGTCACTATTTATTAATAATTACCAATTATTTCTTTTTAAAATAACTGCACTACCAGATAAAGCTATAATACTTAAAACTCCCGCAGTTAAATATGTTACTACATTATCAACAGTATTTGGGTTTTCAAGTTCTACAAATGTTGCAGTAACAGTAACATCAGAGCCTGGCATTGTAAATGTATTATTTTTAGTTTCAATTTCATTACCATCAGCATCTTTAATAACTAGTTTTTCTAATTTATAGCCTTCATTAGCTGCAGCAGAATATGATACTACTTCGCCTTCAGCAGCATTTTTAGGAATAGTTACAGATCCATTTTCAGCAGTAACGGAAATATTATGAACATCTCCTACTACACCGCTTTCAGATTGGGAAACATTTTCATTATCTATATAACTAGCTACATTAGAAGTAAATCTACCACCTGTAACGAATTTATCGGCGTATTTTTCAGCAACAACACTATCTTTTCCTTCAGGGCTAACGAAATTACCACCGTTAACCTCTAAGCTAGATAGTGCAGAAGTAGTTACGTCTGTACGTCCTGTAGCAACACCTTCATATAAAGCATTACCATTTTGACTTATAAAATTGCCATCATTTATCAAAACTTTAATGTCATTGCCTGTACCAGTAGTAGTTATACTGATTGCAGCACCTGTATCTTCAGTTCCGTCATCATTTTGAGCTGGATGTTCACGATATTCACCAGTTGCTTGAATTGAACCACCATTAATAGTTACATCACCTTTTTTGATAGCTACACCAGTCTCACCGATTAATGTAGGGCCAGTTCCATCTTCTTTACCAATAACAAGTTTGCCACTTTGAGATTGGTTAATAGCAACAGCATCGCCACCTACGCTAGCTTGACCTTCCATATCTTTAGCTTCAATTTTTCCACCATATAGGTATACATCAACATTTTCAGCTCCAGTACTATTAGACATTATAACACCAGATCCTACAGCATTAACAGTTCCACCGTTCATAGTAAATACTGTCATACCATCAGTTCCATTACCGTATAATCTTATACCATTATATCCAGTTACAGTACCACCATTTAACACAACTGAAGTACCGCCAGAATTAGCATTACCTATATTAATAGCAGCTGAATCCTTAACAGTGTATGGAGCAGTTACCTCTCCACCATCCATAACAAATACAGCTCCTTCTTTAGTTGAATTATCTCCAGCTAAGAAAACTGTTCTTGTTTTAGAACTACCAGCTATTGTTTCTAATTTACCACTTTTTAAAGTAGCTTTAGCTTTCTTTCCACTTGTTTGAGCATAAACTTGAAGAGCTCTATCCTTACTTTGAACAGTAACACCCTCAAGAGTTAAATCTCCTTCAGAAACTAAAACTCCTCTTCCACCTTCATGTTTTACAGTACCTTTGCCTGTACTATCTTTTAAGGTAAATGTACCATCTGTAGCAGCAAAAGTTAACGCATAATTTGAAGAGCCATCAGTTCCTTCTTCAGTTAACGTTATATCATGTCCATTTAAATCGATAGTGACATTATCATTTGTGATATTAAGTCCAGTATTTAAAGTTACATCTTCGCTTAAAGTACAAATGGCATTAGCTTGATTAACACAATTAGCTAGATCATTAGTAGTAACATCTTGCGCACTAACACTTAATGTAAGACCTAATATACCAATACTTAATACACTAAATATTTTACATGCATTTTTCATTGCAATCCTCCTTTTATTATCTATAATTCCATTTTATATCATTTATATTCATAGTCAAGGCATAAGCCTTTTTTCTAGCTATGTATACGTAAAATAAGGGCATAAAAAATGCTAAATAGCAACTTTATATGGTTCTTCTTTAGTACCTTGGCCACCACTTAAACTAACATTAGATTTAAGATAAAAAACGGGTCTAACGCCAAATCTAAATTGGGTTGTTACCGCGGATGCTGTACCAAAGTAACCCTTTTCATAAATGCCAAAAGCCGAATAAGCAGCATCATCCGTTTTATTATCATAATAACGAGAAATAGTCCATTCACAAAGATGGTTAAATATCCAATTATTATTTTTATTACCACTTCCCCAATAACATGTAGTATCATTTTCTTTACTGCAATAAAGCGTTTTAAACCAATTTTCTTTACTTGATGCAAAAGCATAATCATGAGCATACATTAGACCAATTTTGGCATTTACTTGCGCATCTTTTCCTGTCCCATTAATCTCAGCAGTATGCGCAACTGATGGTTTTGATGTAGCCAAAGCGTACCATTTGGCTCCACCTGCGTTCCATTTTACTTCTTCAATTTTATCATTCCACCCACTACCAAGAGTAGTATTTAAAAAATGATCATTTAAAGCATTATACAAAGGGCTGTCTTCCCAGGTATTATTTTTCTTATCGCTACTCCAATCAAAACTATCTAGTTTGGTATATTCATTTTCGATATGTCTATTTACAATACCTGCTGAATTATATGTTACATTTGCCACTCTTTCAATGCCAAGCTCATCAGCCGTAGCAAATTCAGCTTTAATAACTTTAACTAGCATCTGAGTTCCATTATCCTTAGTTTCTGTGGGTATTATACCTATTATGCGATATTTATTTTCAGTAGGACAAGAATTATCAGTTCCATTATTATAGTTCTCACTACCATTACCAAAGCAAATATAATTTTGGGGATTACTGCCTGAATATCGATATGAATAATCGCCTGCATCATCTATATTATTATCATTATTAACATCAATTGTGCCATCATGAAATATCAATCCATTATCGTTAGTAACAGAATTGTCTTCTACTTTTTGGGATATTTTACAGGCGATGGAATCATCATTACAAGATTCGCCATAAAACTTTTTTCTTAAATATATCTTACAAGTTGCTAATTTTTCAGTTTTTAAAATAATAGTATTATTTTCTTTATCCCAACTTAAAGGAGCATTATTACTACATTTACTTAAATCACTATTAAGTATGTAATCATTTATTTGTGACCAATCAGGTTCTTTGCCTAAAACATAATCACCATTTTCTTGTTCATACATATAGGCAATGTTTTCTTCACTTTTTACATTATTTAAAGGCATAAATATCCTACTAGATAATAATATTAGAAATATTACTATAATTATAATTAATAAAAATGTTACGGGTATTATCTTTTTATTCATATGTCTCCACTGTCAACTCTTTATAATTATTTCTAGGTCTATTATAACAAATAATTAAAAGGTAATAAATCTTTTTAACTTTAAGTTAACATGCAAAAAAATTATTATATTTAAGATAAATACCAAAGTTTTTTACCATCTTTATATACTTCATCGATAAAGCCACAGCCTAAACATTGTTCTCCTTGATAAAGCACACATGCTTGACCTGGTGTTACACTTTTAGCAAGTCCAGGATACCTTACTATTATTTTATTTCCTTCAATATATTCAAGGGATACAGGATGATCTTCACCACGATATCTAAATTTTGCTGTACAAAAAGCAGGCCTTGATGCTGATATAAAGTTAACATCAGATATTGTGCACTCATCTGAGTATAAATAATCTGAATCTCCATAGGCAATATATAATATATTTTTTTTAGTATCTTTTCCACAGACATAGTGTCTATCTTCATCTCCTGATAAACCAACATTTCTTCTTTGACCTATAGTATAGTTCATAAGACCGGTATGTTTTCCAATTACCTTACCCGTTTGAACATCTACAATATCTCCCGGATTGGGTTTTAAATAATTTTTAACAAACTCTTGGAAGTTTCTTTCGCCAATAAAACAGATACCAGTGGAATCCTTTTTTTCAGCCACATTAAGCCCTGCTTCTTTAGCAATTTCTCTAACTTCCGGCTTTGTATACTCACCAATAGGAAATAATACATCTTTAAAATGTTCATATTTTACATCTGCCAAAAAATAGGTTTGATCTTTATTTAAGTCTTTAGCTCTTAAAAGTCTATTGCCCTTAATTCTTGCATAATGTCCTGTAGCAATATAATCAGCTCCTAACTTTCTAGCTTCTTTAATAAATAAATCAAATTTTATATATTTATTACATAGCAAGTCAGGATTAGGAGTCCGTCCCTTTTCTAGTTCTTTTAAAAAATAGGTAAAAACATTATCCCAATATTCTTTAATAAAATCTACTCTATGAAGAGGTATATTTAATTCTTTGCATAGCTCTAAAGCATCATTGTAATCTTTCTCCTGAGGACATATATCATTAAAATCATTAGGATTGCCTAAATAATCATTGTTGATATTGCTATCCCAATTACGCATAAAAAGGCCTATGACTTCATAGCCTTGTTTCTTTAATAGATAAGCTGCTACAGCACTATCTACACCGCCACTTATTCCAACAACTACCTTGCTCATTTACATCACATAATTATTATACTCAGAAAAGAAGGCTTTTGGCAAGTAATCCCATCAGTTTGCTTATTATTATAATGGTAAGTGCAAAATAGCCATAAGTAATGATGTTTACGGTTAGCATTTTTTTAAAATAAATTTTAATATTGTGAATACTTTTACCAAATTTATTAAAAATAAAACGATATAAATGTTTGCCATATTTTAAAGTATAAAAAGAATTTAAAATTAGCATAAAGTATAATGGTAACCTACAAATAATAAAATATAAAAATAAGTAAATAATTCCTTTATAGCTAAAATTACTGGTAAAAATAAATAAAAGCTCGCCAAAATTAAATAAGTCAAATAAAATAAATAATACATATGATGGAATACCTAGCAAAGAAATCAAGAAAAGAGTTAAAATAATTAATAACATGATATAAAGTTTCTTATAAGAAAATAATAAACCTATAACATTTTCAAGCTGAATATTATTGTTAAATGCTGCAACTACCCCGACTAAAATAATGGCTATGCCTAGTGCTATAATATATTTTTTCATATTTAAATTATATTGAAAAGCTTGCATAATTATGATAAAATTTAGCTTGAGAAAAAAGGAAGGTTTGTATGAATAAAAAAACAAAAAAAATTGCTGCATGGGCAATGTTAATATTAATGGTTGGATCAGTAGTTGCTAGTGCGCTAGTCTATTTTATAGGGAGAGCGTAATAGCATTTAGCAAAGTATTAAACTTATCAATAAAAAGGAAAATAACGAATAATGAAGAGGCTAAAAAAGGGCCATATGGTACTTCATTATTTTTTTTGAGCATAAAATAGGCACAAGAATAAGGAAGAGCTAAAAAAGCCGACAAAATCAATGCTACTAAACTTAGCCTAAAGCCAAGTATTAAGCCAATGATAAAAGCAAACTTGATATCTCCTCCCCCCAAAGAATCTTTTTTAAAAATTAAGTCCCCAATTTTTTTAATAATAAGCATGGTAATAAACATAGCTACGCCAGATAAAATATACATACCTGTAGTTTTAAAGCCTTTAAATATAAAATCGATGATAATTATTAAAATGGCACTAACAATCAAGGGAGAGTCTAAGATTATAAAAGAAGAAAAATCACTAATAAAAATAATCATGAGTAAAGATGCAACGATAATAAATATATAAAACTCATAGCTAAATGAATAACGAATATATCCAAATGCAAATAAAGTTCCCATAGCTATCTCTACTAAAGGATTAAGGATACTAATGTTCTTTTTACAATAACGACATCTACCAAATAAAAAAATGAAGGAAAAAACCGGTATTAAATCATACCATGCCAAAGGATGATGGCACTCATCACACCTACTACGATCCAAAACAATCTTTTCCTTCTTCGGTCCTCTTAAACCTAATACAAGGTAAAAAGAGCCAAAACAGGCTCCAATTATAAATAATAAAATAGCTACTAACTCTTTTTGCATAATACTCCTATAACATTTGATTATATAATTGAAACATTGGTAGAATTACAGCAATAATGATAAGTCCTACGACAACGGCAATGAATATAATCATAATCGGTTCAATAAAACTTTTTAAAGTATTAACAATATTTCTATGCATTTCTTGATAATACTGACTAACTTTTTGCATAATATCTCCAAGTTGACCTGTTGATTCACCAGTTACAATCATGAAATAAGCAACATCTGGTACAGCCCAGTGGTCTTCAAATGCAGCCGATATTTTTTCACCCTTCATAATATTATGGATAGTTTTATATAAAATTGCTTTATATACTTCATTAGAGGTAATCTTACTCAAAATATCCACACTTTCGGTAATATAAACATTATTTTTAAGCAAAGAAGCAAAAGTTTTAGAGAAAATTGTAATTTCCTTATATATTATAACATTTTTTACAACGGGAATGTGCATTAAAAATATTTGAACTGGCGTTCTAAAGGCCGTTACGTGTTTATATAGAAAATAAAGTATTAAAACAATTATTACAAAGATTAAAATCATCGTTATAGCATGGTCTTTAATGAAATCACTTACCGACATTATGATTCCCGTCATTCCCCCGATTTCCAGTCCTTGATCAACATAAATATTCGTAAATTGGGGAACAACATATATTAAGATAAATACGACAATTATAATGGAAAAGCCCATCAAAATCGTAGGATATGTTAAAGCTCCTATCATTTGTTTCTTAGTTTGTTCAACCTCAGTATAATACTCTGACATATCATCAAGGGTTTCCTGTAAATTTCCTGCAGCCTCAGCAGCTTTAATCATGTTAATTAATAATGCCGGGAAATAATTTCCTTGTTTTTGTAAAGCATTAGAAAAAGATTCACCAAGGGAAAGCTCATAACATATTGCCCTAAACATTCTTTGTCTAGCTTTATCTTTGGTCATTTGATTAGCCAATATTTTAACAGCATCATTTAAGGTAATACCTACTCTTAAGTAAGTAGCAAGTTGAGTAAGCCAAAAGACTAAATCTTTAGTAGACATCTTACGGCCTAATATAGCCGAATCTTTATATACGAAATTAATAAATTCCGAAGTTTCAATGTTAAAAACTTCATAGCCTTCATTTACCAAAAAAGAGTTAATATCAAGTTTCGAAAATCCTGACATCGTACCCGTAATTATTTTGCCATCAACCTTTACATTTCTTACGGTAAACTTATACATATTGGGATATTTAGAACGGGTTGCACCTGCTGCTTGTAAATCTTTTTCAAACGCTGCCTTCATCTTCATGTACTTATCCATGGTTGCTTTACTATATTTATATTGCTTAATTCTTTTCTTTTTCGTTGTTTTAGTTAAATTATATATTGCGTCAACTTGTTCTTCAGATAAAAGAGCTTCTTGTTTAGCAATTTCGGGGTTAGTCATCCTTTGATAAGTTTTATCTAATTGATAACTAAAATAGTTAAAGGACACTATCCAAAAATCAAAGCATACAAACTTGGCGCCTCTTAGGGCATACAAAAAAATGTAAAGCCATGCTACAAAGAATTCTTTGAATAGCTCACTAGTTTTCTTTTTTGGCTTATTACTAGCTGCTTGATCCACTATACTACCCCTCCTATTTTAATACTACAATAAGTATAGCATAAAACTGATTTAATAAAAAGCTCTATTTTTATTTTTATTTGGGCTAAAAAATGTTACAATATACACCAAGTTCTGGGGGCTAAAATGAATATTAAACAAATGCTTAATAAACTAAAAACGTTGTTTAGCAAAGGACAAGATTTGACCTTTAATTTAGCACGCCCTGAAAGTACCTTAAAACTTCCCTCAAGAAAAGAATTTAATGACGATACTCTAATAGATTTTTATAAAGATGAATATCAAAATACTTTAAATAATATGAAAGATTTTGAAGTTTTAGTTTTGGAAGCTACTTCCCTAAATGAACATATGAAAATGGCATTAGATCTTTTATTTGCTATAGCAATTAAAGAAGATGATGCACGGGAAAATACTTATGAACACCAAGTTGAACATTTAATAAACTATGAAAAATTAAAGTTATATCTTCAAGATATAGTTACTTTACAAAATGAAGCTATGGCAAGATTAATAGCCATTTCAGAAATTAAAAAAGAATCATTTATAATTTCTAAAAGAAAAAAAGATGCTATTAATAATGTAACAAACCGCTTATATATTTTGCTTAATACCCTAATGGGTAGTGAACTATCTATAATTAATAATATTCAAAGATATCGAAAGGAAAATATCGACTTTAATGATGATGTTCAAAATATATTAGCCAAAAAAATAAAGCATTTAAATTGGCTGCAAAACGCTTTACCTGAAGATAAACAAGTTACTATTGACAAAGATAATGTATTATATAGTCTTGCTTTAATAGAAAAAGCCTTAGAGGAATATACTTATACCCATAAAGAGCAAGTATCCCCCGAAGCCAAACAAGAGATGGTAGATAAAATACTTGATATTCCTTTTGATATGAAACATAAAGAAAAAATTTTAGGCATGGTTACTGATCTTGAATACCAATATCGAGCCTTTTATGAATATAAATTATCTCCTGAATATAAAGATATTCCTATTGATGAGACCGATTTAACTATATTATACAGTATCAAATTTAATGCCATATCAATTAGTAAAGATGGTATTATTAGAGTTTCTTTTGATAATCTAGACCCTCTTGAAAGCGAGTATTACCAAAATATAATTTACAAAACTTATGAAGATATTATCATGGGACGAAATGAAATATTTAACCGATTATTTAAAGATGATTTTGCAAAAGCTATTAATCTTTTCAAAGCAATTTATAAGGATAAACTTTTTTGGCTTTTATCTAATCAAATTTTATTAAACTTACTTTTTTCTTTTGAAACCACTGAAGGACTATCTAATCTTTTTAAAAGCAAAGTATCTAGCCTTCATTTACCACCTGATTATTTTGATTGTGTTTTTCATATTGACTATGATATTTCGATAGAAACTTTATGTTATTTGGAAAGTGCTATTGATGAAAGTAAAGAAAATAGTGATAAGTATTTTATTTTTAACCGAAAAGATTTAAATGAGTTATATAAACTTTATCTTAAAAACTATCCTAGCGAAGATGATATCTATCATTTTCCCGAGGGTATTACTAGTATAAAAGTCCCTATGAGAAAATCTTGGGATAAACTTTCCATAGCCCAAAGAGCTTTATTATATAAAATAAGAAAGGAAGCTAGAAATAAAATTGTATATCTTCCCCAAAGTCTTAGGAAGTTAGATGGCAATTTATTTATCGAAGTTCCCATAAAAGGAATCGTATTTAATGAAGGCTTAAATCATATCGATAATGGTGTCTGGTTAACAAAATTAAAAACGCTTGTTATTCCTTCGACCTTAAAGACTATAAATATAACAGCTTACCAAGTATCTGACACCGAAAGTATTATTTTCAATATTAGCCAAGATAATGCTCCTGTTTTAAGTGAAGATTTCGTTTTAAAACTATTTAACTATTTTCAAACATGTGGCTGGCAATTAAATGAAGAAAAAAATAAAATTATGCCTCCCCAAGAATTAAAAGAAATTATCATTCATCTAAATGAGCTTGATGAAAATATTTATATTGATGTTCAAAAACTATCATTTGATTATGATGCTCAAAAAGATGGTAGTGATATAGCAGAAGTCTATGTTAGAAAATTAATTAAATACATTTATTATATTTTAACGCAAGTTAGAAAAAGATTTGCTTTAATGCAAAAAGTATTACCTCATGAAGAACAAATAGCAATAAGTCCTAATATTCCAAGCTTCTTAAAAGACTTAGAAATCATCGATAAAAGACTTCAAAAATATAGTGATGAACATATAAGCGAATTAAATGATATTAAAGCAAAATTAGACCCGCAAAAAAATAATATGGGATTTAGTATAGAAAATGAACTTGGCCTTGCGACCGAACTTGTTCCATTGGAAGCTAAGATTCGTTTATTTAACTACTATGGCAAACTAGATAGTTCTTTAATTAATTATTTTTATAAATTAAAATTTATTTACTTAACAAAAGATGAAGTAGCATGCCCTTTTATTAATGATAATATGGATGATTTAGAAATAAATGCTTATCAAAGTATTATTGAAGATACTTATTATCATTTAAAAAATAATAGCCCTTTTGCCGATGAACAATATAGCGATGATACAGTTGCCTCTGTCAAAAGCCTTATTGAAAAAATATTAAAAAATGGCAAAGATAATATTGATACTGAAATGGTTCTTCACAACATTTATTTCTTAAATGTCTATTTAGCTTTAGGTAACTTTAACAGATTATTATCTTTTGCTAAAAGTTTTAAAATGAAAACTTGTAATTACCAAGATAGGTATATTAACATAGAGCTTAATGAAGATTGTCTTTATAGTACAATTTGTTTAATAAGATATTATAATAAACAAGGTGTGTTATTTACGGTGAATGGCACATATGAAAATCTCTATGACTTTATAGACTTATTTCATATGATTTATGTAAATTATGAAGGCGTAAATCATAAAGAAATTCCTGGTTCACCAAAAAATCCAAAAAATTTTTATTTTCTTCCCGAAGGTATAGTTTCAATCAAGACCAATGACCCTATTTCGCCTACTCATACTATTTTGGACAGATTAATAGAAGACTTTAAAGATAAAAATATTGTTATGCCCAATAGCCTAAAATCAATAGAGGGCGATTTCCTTAAAGTTTCCTGTAAAAGTATTCATTTAAATGAAGGCTTACAAAAACTAGACCTAGCTATTTTTGAAAATGCTGAATCTTCAGTTATAACTATTCCTTCGAGTGTTAAAGATATTACAAGCACTATAGTTTGTGCTAATGGTAAGTTTTCAGAAGTTGTTTTTAATAACTTTCAATTTGAAAACGAAGAAGTTTTATATCAAATATTGTTTTCTTCTCTAGGCTTTGAAAAACTTCCTTCAGGAAAACTTCTAAGTATTCTTTCTTTCAAACTGGTATTTCATTATGATGATTTAGATGAAGACATAATACCAAGCCTAGATTTTGAGGAAATTTCTTTAGACTCATCTTTGTTTGAAATGAAAGATCGAGTTGTTAAAAAAGCTATAAATGACATTAAAACATTGGTTGAAAAGTCAAAAGCAAATGCTAGAAAAAGAACAGAATAATAAAGATAAACATATAATAATTATAGGTGATACTATGTTTCCAAATGTACCCGGAGGTTTTAATTTATCTAGACTACTCGGAGGAATCTCTAAATCTTTAAATGTTGCTAATCAGGTTATTCCCATCTATCAACAACTTAGTCCCATGGTGCAAAATGCCCGTAGAGCCTTTGGAGCTTTAAAAGAAATGTCTAATGGCAAAGCAAATAATCCAATTAATAATATGCCCAAAAAGATGGCAAGTAGTAATAATATGAATCAAAAAAGAACTATTATAAATAGTTCTAATAATCCATCTTTTTTCCAATAACTTTTGCAAGTCTTTTAAGTGATTTTTTAATGTGAGTCTTTTTATTAAGGCTAGCAACTTCATATATTTTTTTATTTATTTTATATAAATGATTATAATAATCTAGATCATTACTTTTACCAAATTCTTTTTGAAATTTAGTAAGCTTTTCTTTACCTTTTTTGTATAGTATCATGTCATAGTATTTATTTTTTTCATAAACTACTATTTCCTTGGCTATTTTATAGCCTTTTTTATTCATTGATGTTCTTAATAATTCTAAGTCATTATTAGAACTTAAAATTATGGTATCAGGTAAATCATCTTCATTTAAAATATCTAATATGTTACTAGTTCCCATGCCACTTATGATGATCGTATCATAAATCTTAGGAATTTTTTTAAGGCCATCAGATTCATATAGCTCTATATTCGAAACAGCGTATTTCTTTATATTATTTTCCGCATTTTTTAAAGCATTTGGCGAAATATCACTGGCCAACACTTTTTGACATATTTTATTTTTTATAAGATAGATAGGAAGCAGACCATGATCGGTTCCTACATCAAGAGGAAATGAATCTTTGGGAACTAAAGATGCGACTGCGGTGAGCCTTTTATTAAGCATTAATCCTCCAAGAAATCTTTTAATTTTTTAGCTCTTGATGGATGACGGAGCTTGCGTAAAGCTTTAGCCTCAATTTGTCTTATTCTTTCTCTTGTTACATTGAATTTTTTACCTACCTCTTCAAGGGTATGGCAAGTTCCATCAATTAAACCAAAACGAAGTTCTAGTACTTCTTGCTCTCTTGGTTGAAGGGACATAAGAACTTGTTTAATCTCTTCTTTTAAGATTTCATTTTCCGTATATTCTTCAGGAGAAAGAGAACTTTCATCTTTTAAGAAATCTCCTAAGTGAGAATCATCTTCTTCACCGATTGGTGTTTCTAAAGAAACGGGATCTTGAGAAATTTTAATAACTTCTCTTACTTTATCGACACTTAACCCCATTTTCTTAGCAAGTTCCTCATCTGTCGGTTCACGGTCTAAATCTAGAGTCATTTGTCTTTGAACTCTAACCATTTTATTAATTGTTTCAACCATATGAACAGGTACTCTTATCGTTCTTGCTTGATCCGCTAAAGCTCTTGTAATAGCTTGACGTATCCACCATGTTGCATAAGTCGAAAATTTATATCCCCTATCTGAATCAAACTTATCAACAGCTTTCATAAGGCCAATGTTTCCCTCTTGAATAAGGTCTAAGAATAAAAGGCCTCTTCCAACATATCTTTTTGCAATGGATACCACAAGACGAAGATTACTTTCCGCAAGTAATCTTTTAGCTTCCTCATCATTTTGATTAATTCGTGCTGATAAAGCTGTTTCTTCTTCTGTCGTAAGAAGAGGAATTCTACCTATTTCCTTTAAATACATCCTAACAGGATCGTTAATATTAACATCTTTAGTTATTTCTTCATCTTTTAAAAGAATTACTTCCGAACTATCTTCATCGCCATCGTTTGCTTCATCAGCTTCAGAAACAACCTTAACATTTTCCGCCATTAATTTATTGTATAAATCATCAAGTAAATCGCTATCAATTTCTAGCCCTTTAAGCTTTTCGGCAAGTCCTTCATAGGTAATAAAGCCTTTTTCCTTACCTTCTTTTATTAATTCTTCTTCTCTTTCTTTAAATGACTTAATTTCCTTCATCTTTTCCCACATCCTTTTTAAGCTCTGCTAATTGCTCTAACAATTCAAGCTTCTTATTCATATCATTCTCATTCTTTATTTGCATTTTTATTTCTTTTATTTCATTTTCATTGATACATATTGTCATAACGTTTAATAATCTAATAAAATCATTCTCACTCATGTCCCCCACTTTTAACGAACTAATAACTTTGTTCACATACTCGCTTATATTATCATATTTTATGATAAAGTCAATAAAACCCGCGATATCAATATTATTATTTTGCTTGATATAACTACCTATCAAAGAAACGGTTTCTCTTTCTACTTTATTTTGTAAATAGCCTAATTTATTCATGAATATTTGATAGTATTCTTTATGTAGTAACATGGCATAAATAACTTGACTACAAGCAAGGTCATATCTACTTTTTTTCTCTTGCATAGCTTTCGGAGGTTTAGTGATCTCTTTTGGGGTAAATGCCAAATTTTTCTTAATTATATTAGGATCCAAACCATATTCCTTACATATCTTAGCAATTGTAACTTCTTTTTCTAGTTCATCAGCATTCTTTAAGGAATCTAAAATTGCTTTAATATATTCGGTTAATTCTTGAGGATTATCTAAATTTTTATTTTCTTTTAAGGCTTGAAGCTTATAGTCTAAATACTTCGTCGGGTGTTTAATATTATCTAGTAAGGCATTAGTGCCAAACGCCCTAATATATTCATCGGGATCTTTAGCTCCACTTAGACGGACCGTATAAACATCAAGACCACTTTGCATCATTTGATCGCCGACTTTCAAAGTGGCACCACTTCCCGCGTTATCGCTATCAAGCATTAATATAACTTTGCTATTTAGTCTTTTTAAAGCTTCAATTTGAACTTTAGAAACTACTACACCCATCAAGGCTATAACATTTTTTATGCCTCGAGCATATAAAGATATAGCATCCATATTACCTTCGACTACGATGATTTCTTTATTGAGTCTTGCCACATCTTTCGCATTATAATAATTAAATAAAATATTACTTTTATGATAAATAAGGGTTTCTTTAGTATTAATGTACTTATTTTGCTCATCTTTTTTATATGCTCTTGCCGTATATCCAACCGGATTATTCTGCATATCAAATAAAGGAATCATAATACGGTCATTAAACATATCATAATAATCAATACCACTTTTATTTAAAAGTCCTAAATCATAAGCTTTTTCCAAAGAACAATTTTTATTTTCTAAAAACTCTTTTAACTTATTATCATTAAAGGATAAACCAATCTTAAAGTCTTTAATTATTTGTTCATCTATGCCGCGATTGCTTAAATATTGTTTAGCTTCTTTTCCCTCACTTGATGCTAGATTATTTTGATAAAATCTTAAGGAAAGATCCATCATATCAAATTCTTTTTTAAATTTGCTATTATTATCCTTTACGGGAGTATAAGCAAAATTAATTCCTGATTTATCCGCAACTATCTTAACAGCTTCTAAATAAGGTACATTAAGAAAATTTTTTACAAAAGTAAAAACATTGCCTCCCGCATTGCATACAAAACACTTATAAATATTAAGCTTAGTCGATACATGCATACTAGGACTATGATCTTCATGAAATGGGCAAATTCCAACATAGTCATTTCCTTTTTTTTCAAGTGATACATAGCTACCAATTATATCAACAATGTTTGCACTATCTCTAATCTGATTAATTTCATTTTCACTAATAAATGCCATATTTTTTCCCCTATATATAATATATTACTTGTATATACCCAATTTCCTTTTTTTTATTGTATAATTTTTTTAAAAATTTATAAGCATATAAAAAGTTAAACAATATATTTATCTATTTTGCCTGATATTAAAGATAGTAATAAAATGCTAAGATAAACACCTAAATCAAGATCAATAAAACTTAAAGCAAAAGTAAGTATCCCAAGTAAAACCCCATATATATAACAGCCACCTTTGGAATAAGGTGTATAAATTGACAAAGGCGCAATAAAAACAA
Source organism: uncultured Bacilli bacterium (assembly GCA_947598485.1). Classification (GTDB taxonomy): domain Bacteria; phylum Bacillota_I; class Bacilli_A; order RF39; family UBA660; genus UBA6448. The sequence goes on from CANQFJ010000007.1 coordinate 46,898, forward strand.
ACGCAAATAGTAAATTATTATTAATAAAATAAGAAGAGCTAACGCTAGGAATAAAAATAAGTTTAATTAAAAGCAAAACATAATAAACCGTAAAGGCTAATAAAGGGATTTCTTTTTTATATTCACGAATACATAAAAAAGTTATAAAAGATATGATAATCAAAATAAGAAAAGTATTACTAATTCCTCCATAGCCAAAGCCTAAGAGATAATCGCTTAAAACATATTCATGATGAATTTCTTGTTCAAAAACATTTAAGAAAGAATAATTTTTTAAAATCATACTTATTAATATGGAAATAACCATATATAAAGATGCAGGATTTAATTTAACAAAATGACTAATAATATTTATAACAATCATTAAGAATATTGCTAAGAAAAAGTTAAATTCAGGAATAATAATTAAACTGATTAAAACATTACTAAGTAAATTATAGCTAATAAATTTTTTCTTAGTTATTTTTGCATAAACAAAACTAATTAAAACAGCACAAATAACATATAATAATGGCTTAACTAATGTAAAAATATTGCCATAGCCATTATGATAAACCCGGTAGCCACTTTTATAAATACCAAATAAAGCAAAGAAAACTAAAAAGCCTAATGTAATTTTTAATAAAAAATTAGTTATATTGCTTTTATGAATATAAACATTACTTTTCATTTTCACCTCTTAAATATTTTCTTAAATTTATATGGTTGGGACACATATATGTACATAAGCCACAGTCTAAACAATTAGTAGATATTTTGCCGGTATCCATTACTTTTTTAGGATTAACTTTCACGGGACAAATTTTATAACATAACCCACAGTTGTTACACTCTTCTTCCTTAATGTTTTCATTATTTATAATAACAAGCCCCTTAGTAGAAGTAGCTACAATACTATCATTTATATCGCATTCTTCGCCCGTCATTAGTCCATTTATAATGTATTTAACATTAGGACTAGTTATCTTTACTTTTTCATCTATAATATCTTTAAATAAAGTTCCTATTTTAACTTTGATTACTTGGCTTTTTTCAACGGCATTTCCTGATATCGTAATAAAGGTTTCTGTTATATGATGGTCGTGCTTAATTGCATTATAAATATCAATTAGTTCGCGAGCACTTAATACTAATGTATCTAATTCTTCAAGATTTAAATACTCTCTTAAAAAATAACCATTGCCTAAAAGATATTTATCATCCACTAAAGAAAGCTCAATATTAGGATATGTCCCAATACTTGATAGACACTTATTAATATTTAGAGTATCACTAGCTTTAACCGCAACAATAGTTTTAGGAATACTGAAAAAATCAGCAATCATATCGCTAATTTCCAATATTTCTTTACAATAATTATTTAAAATAAAGGGATTATTAAAGATATATGGCTCATCTTCAATACCATTTATAACTAGATTATTAATTTTACGAGTTTCTAAAACACTGGCAATATATTTAAAATAGTATTCATATAGCTTACTTATTAGAGCTTCTCTATTTTCAACCATTGTTTTTTTACGAACTACTTTAGCTTTTTCTTTAAAGTCATTTTCAATAACTAAACAAGGTACCAATGCTCCTGAAATATTACGCATTTTAATTTCTTTAGCTAATCCAGATATCGGACTTATAATTTTATTTAAATTATTTTCCATTATTATTTGTTCTTTTAAAACTAAATCTTTATTTTTTACTAACAAGTTATAATTTTTTTTAATTGGGATATAAACAAATTCAGGATCTAAATAACTAACTAGTTCAGAGTTCAAATCACAATTATAATTTTTATTTAGTTTTATAAGTTCACGCATAATACTACCTCAAAGATAATTATACTATATTTTAGTTCATTTGTTCTAAATAATTTTTAAGTTCTCTAGCAACATCTTCAGGAATAATTTCACTTAATTCTTCTTGTGATGCACTTTTAATTTTAACTAAGCTACCATATTTTTTAAGTAATAATTTTCTTCTTTTTTCACCAATTCCCGAAACATTATCAAGCACACTACTTAAAGCCCCTTTACTTCTTATTTGCTTATGATAATTTATAGTAAATCTATGGACTTCATCCTGAATTCTGGTTAAATAATTAAAAACATCAGCTTCATTTGCTAAATCTATTTCTTCCATGGTATTTCCATTTATTAAAGTTTTAGTTCTGTGATGATCATCTTTTTTTAAGCCACAAATATTAATATGAACATTTAAGGCATTTAAAGCTTCTTTACAAGCATTAATTTGATTTACTCCTCCATCAACAATAATTAAATCAGGCAGTTTATCTTGTTCAGTAATAAGTCTAAAATATCTTCGATAGATAGCTTCATACATCATATGATAATCATCATTTTTATCAACAGTTATTTTAAATTTACGATAATCATTTTTCGAAGGTAACCCATTTTTAAATACCACCATCCCACTTACAGAATAACTACCAAATAAATTAGAGTTATCAAAAGACTCAATCGTTGTTAAATTATCTAAATTTAGTAATTCTTTTAGTCTAACATTGGCCATGAAAGTTCTTTTTTCATCCCTTTTAAAACTTTCAATCTCATTTTCTAAGTTTACTTTAGCATTAGCATACGCTATATTTAAAAGTTCTTTCTTTTTGCCTTTTAAAGGTGTAGCAATGGTAATATCTAAAAGACTAGTTAGAGCATCTTTATTAATATTCTCGGCCACTAATAACTCTTTAGGTTTTTCATGAGTTTGATAAAAAGCATAGATATATAAGTTTAACTCTTCTTCATAAGGTCCTATAACATTTAAAATATGGTTATGCGATCCTAATAGCTTACCATTTCTAATAAATAGTATTTGAATAGACAAATAGCCATTTAAAAAATAATAACTTATAACATCACGATTTATATAATCATGTAGTTCTACTTCTTGTCTATCTAAAACTACTTTTATATAATTAAGTTCATTACGAAGTTCTAAGGCTTTTTCATAATTTAAATTTTGGGAATAAAAATTGATCTTTGAAGTTATTTTATCTATTAATACTTTACTATTTCCCCGAAGAAATGAAAGGATATCTCTTTCCATATTATCAACATCTTCTTGATTTATAGTGTTAACGCAATATCCTAAACACTCACCAATATGATAATATAAACATAATTTATTAGGCTTCCCTTCGCATTTTTTAAGAGGATATAATCTATTTATTAAGTTAACAATTCTACGAGCAGCATAGGCATTTGGATATGGCCCAAAAAGAGTTTTCTTATCCCTTTTACGTATTGAGGTATATCTTGAAACCTTAAGTTTGGGATATGGTTTATTTATATATTCAATATAAGGATATGATTTATCGTCTTTTAAAAGAATATTATATTTCGGATCATATTTCTTAATCAAATTAAGTTCAAGAATAAAACTTTCCGTTTCCGTTTTGGTAACAATATAAGTAAAATGATCAACTTCACTTACCATGATGGCTGTTTTTCCTGTACAAGTTCCACGAAAATAAGAATGAAGGCGCTTATTTAAATCTTTGGCTTTACCTACATAAATAACAATCCCATCCTTATTAATCATTTGATAAGATCCTGGTAAATGGGGAACTAGTTTTAAATCTTCTTTTATTCTATCCATAAAATCCCTTGCTGTAAATATTATACTACAATTAGCTTTAAAAATAAGTTATAATTTAGCTAGGTGATATTATGCTTATTGGCTCATCAGAACTAATAATTAAAAAATCGAAATTTATTGGTCTTTTATATGAAATTGAAACCGAAGAAAAAGCCAAACTTATTCTTGATAACCTAAAAAAAGAGCACATTAAAGCAAGGCATATTCCTTATGCCTATGTTTTAGAAAATACCGCTAGAAAGTCTGATGATAAAGAGCCTCACAATACCGCAGGTATCCAACTTTTCAATTTATTAAATATAAATAATCTAAACCACCATCTTTTAGTAGTTGTTAGATATTATGGTGGCACTAAACTTGGCGCGAGTAATCTTTTAAGAGCTTATTTAAATGCCGGAAAACTAGCTATAGAAAATCGGCAAAACTAAGATAACACATCCAAAGTTGGATAATCAAAAATATCTGGTATCCAGCCTGCTAATTTATAGTCTTTTATCTTTTCACTTATATTATTTAAATTAATTTTATCTAAATTTTCATTTAATTTTTGGGCAAGATTATTTTGGGCATTACTAGCTACTTCACATTTTATTGAATCATTTTTGTTACTAGCACTTACCCCATCTTGCTCTTGATAGTACATATTTTCTGTATTCAAAGTTCCCGTTGTATTACTATAGACTAATGAATATTTATTTTGTGCTTCAGATGCTATATGCCCAGTATTGTACACATTTTTAATCGTTAAATTACTTTTACTATTAACGCCTGCGATTCCGATAGCAAATTTAGCATCAATACTTCCTTTATTATAACAATTAATAATTCCTAGTGAAGCTACTTTTTCATTGGAAGCATCAGTAATAGAAACAATGCCTCCAGCATAAGCATTACGAGTATCAGTTCTATGAGATGTTAAATTTCCTTCATTAAACGAATTTAAAATATAAGCTTCTGCTCCATCACGAACCGAAGAAACTATTCCACCAACAAATGTGTCTGCATCAGTAGGACTATTCTCATCGCTAGTTAAATTTCCAAGATTATAGCTTTTATCTATGATAGAAGTATGCGCGTTTCCTATAATACCTACTATGCCTCCTACTCTATTTCCCCCAGAAATATTGCCAGTGTTATAAACTTGTTCTATCTTATTTATAATATTTTCATTACCTTCTTTAATAAGTATGCTTCCAATAACTCCTCCTATATATCCTGTAGGTATTTTTGGCATAGTAACATTAATATTACTTAAATTATAGCTATTAGATATTGCTACTTGCTTGGTTACACCACCAATTATGCCACCTATATAGATAGAATTACTTCCCGAAGCCTTAATATTTATTGCTTGATTTTCACCATCTACTGCTTCATTACTACTATTACTAATTGTTGCTTTAGCTTGGACTAACCCTATTAAGCCTCCCACATAAAGAGTACCACTATATTCAACATCTATTTTTCCATAATTATGACAATTATTTATAGTTAAATCAGAATTAAAAGCCGCGCTATCTCTACCAATTATGCCTCCTGTATAGATAGATTTAGTTCCGGTAATATCTCCCTCATTATAACTATTTTCGATGGTTAATGAATGACTACCAGCCATGATACATCCGACAAGTCCACCAATAACATTACCACCTCCAGGTGATATATTTGCTTTATTGACGCTATTTTTTATAACCACCTTACCACTTACAGACCCTACTAAGCCACCAATAGAATAACTATTACTTGACGATGTTACAATTGTTACTTCGTTAATACAATTATCAATAGTACCGTTTGAAAAGGTACCTACGATACCTCCCATATCGGATGTTACATCAGATTTAACTGTACCACTTAAGGTTAAATTACTAATAATGCTTTTACTAGCATTACCAAAAAAACCGATATGCATATTTGTTTTATCTTTATTCCAAATATAAATATTGCTAATACGATGATTATTGCCATCAAAGTTTCCTTTAAAAAGGTGCCCATCAGTGCCAATTGGCAAAAAGCCCGCTCCCGAAGTATTAGTGAGCTCATCATATATACTCTGATTATCGGTGCCATCACTATTTAAATCACCATATTGTTTATCGTCAGGATTTTTATAATCTTCTTTTTTATTAAAATCTAAATCTTTTATCAGTGAAATCGTCTTTCCTTCATAAGTAGTTCCACTTTTTACTTTTTTGGCAACATCAACTAAATCTTCTATATGTTCAATTTTAATAACTTTATCAAAATAGGCATAACATTTATCAAAATCACCTGTAGTTAAATATACTGATTTAGTTGCATCATCCCAATATATTTCGTGCCCACTATCACATGTGCTTTTGGTAAGATTTAAAGCATAATCATCCTCATCAGGCCAGCCTTCATCTTGAAATTTGGCATACCCACCTTTGCTACCATCTTGTTCAACCATTATTGCTAACGAAAAATTATCATAATTTAATTCTTTATTAGATACAGTTTTACAAGATGTAGAAGATATTAAAAGCACTATTAATATTATAAATTTTAAAATATTTTTCTTCATATTTTCTCCATGTAAAATTTCAAGATATGAATAAAAATAATACTATAAATTATCTATTTTATAGTATTATAAGTTTCTTTTATTTCATCAATTCCTCGATATCCAATTTCTCTTTCATGCTCTATTCCATCTTTGAAAAAAACTAATGTAGGAATACTCATAACACCAAATTTACGAGCAAGCTCTTCATGTTCATCGACATTAACTTTAATAACATCACAAAAATCTATTTCATCTAAAACAGGAATTAACATTTTACATGGTCCACACCAATCGGCATAAAAATCCACGATATGTGTTCCTTGTTTAACTAAGGCAAAAAAATCATCATTTTTCTCTAAATGTTTAATCATATTTTCCCTTTCTAAGAGGCTACTACAACATTCTCTAAATGGAGTTTGCCATTATCAATACACTCTTGAATTAATTCAGCTTTAACTATGTCATATTTTATTAAAATTCTAATTATAGCCAAATTTGTTTCTTTACTATCTTTGGTATCTTGATAATTATCAATTTCTTCATATATATTTTCGGCCGCTCCAATACCAGTTCTAAAGATCATATTAACTATTGGTGTTTTTTCTACAATAGGCTTTACTAACTTACTTTCCATAACATATTTTGATGTTTGAGAAAATTGAAGGAGAGAAACACCTACTATAAAGACAAAGAATATGGCCTCGACAGCTCCTAAAACAGCTCCAATTATTTTGGAAGGAATTTCAAATATTACAGTTATTTTTAATATCAATTCAATAATACCAGATATATCTATTAATATATTTAGTAAAGAATATAAAACAACAAAAATTATTATAAATGCTATAGCTTGATATACTAGTAAATTTAAAGTATATAAATCTGCTACCTTGCCACCAAAATTAATAAATGGCATGTGTTTAATTAGCAAATTACCAATCATATCCTTTAGTTCATAAGATATAATTACTATGGAAACTAATCCAATTAGTTTAACCAA
>CANQFJ010000008.1 GCA_947598485.1 uncultured Bacilli bacterium
GTGATTATTTTAACAAGTTAAAATAATCTATCGTTGGTTTGTCGTGACTCTGTCACTTTTGTTTGACAAACCTACAATTTTATTTTTGACTAATATTTTTTCTTAATTTACATATTATAGTTTAAATGGTATAATTTAGAAAGATTAAGAATTGGGGAAATGATATGAGTGATATAAAAATAACATTAGATAATGGTCAAACTAAAACTTTTCCTATAAATACAACTTATAAAGAAATGAGTGAAACTTTTCCTGATGTTGATAAAATCATAGGTGTTAGCGTTAATAATAAAATTACTTCTTTAGCGGATAAATGCGACCAAAACGTAAAGGTAAGATTTATTAAAGTGCATGAAACCGATGGTAATAGAATTTATGTTGCTGGCTTAAAAATGATTTTTGAATATGCTTTAAAAAGATGCTTGCCTAAAGCTCAAGTAGAGTTTTCCTATAATATTCCTTGTGGAATAGTAGCTACTATAAAAAATAGTGAAATACTTAATAGCGATATTTATGCCTTAAAAATGGCAATGGCTCAATTAGTGGAAGATGATAAACGAATTGAAAAATTAATTATAAAAAGCCAAGATGGCATAACATATTACGATAAGTTAAATAATAAAGTCAAATCTGATAATATTCAAAATATTATGGATTTAACGATAACCCTATATAGGCTTGAAAATATAGTTAATTATTACTATTCAGAAATGCCATATTCTACAGGAATTATAGATAAATTTGAAATTAAATATTTAGATAATAACAAGATTCTAATTTCTTATCCAATGGAGTTTTATGATGGCAGAATTCCTGAGTATCATGATTATAAAGGAATTATGAATTCTTATGAAGATGGAGAATCTTGGCTTAAAAAGATGAAAGTTCCATATATTAACGATATTAATCGAGAAATATATGATGGTAACATTACAAAATTTGTGCGATCTAGTGAACTTAATTTTAATTTAAGCATAAATGACGCTGCCAAAGAAATAGTTGAAAGTGATAAAATAAAATATGTTTTAATAGCAGGACCATCTTCAAGTGGAAAAACTACCGTTACGAAAAGAATAGCTAGTTATTTTGAAATATATGGTAAACATACTTTAGTTATTTCAATTGATGACTATTTCAAAGAAAGAGCCGATAATCCCAAAGATGCTAATGGCGAATATGATTTTGAGTGTGTAGAAGCTATAGATATGAAATATTTACAAGAAGATGTTGAAAGAATCCTTAGAGGAGAGAAAATATACCTACCAAGTTTTAACTTTATAACAGGCCATAAAGAAGTATCAAGTAAGAATGTAAAAATTTATGATGATACAATTATATTATTTGAAGGATTGCATGCTTTAAATCCAAATGTACTATCGTTTTTACCTGATGAGCAAAAATATAAGATATATGTAAGTCCATTTATTCCATTAAGATTAGATGAACATAATTATATATCTTTAAATGATTTAAGATTAATTAGAAGAATGGTAAGAGATTTTCGAACAAGAGGAGCCTCTGTTAACAGCACTTTAGCTTATTGGCAAAAAGTAAGAGCAGGAGAAGAAAGAAATATTATTCCCTATGTAAATAGTGCTAATAGAATTATTAATACTTCCCTTCCATATGAAGTGGGCGTATTAAAGATATTAGTAGAACCTCTTTTGTATTCTGTGAAGAAAGATGAGCCATACTATAATGAGGCCAGAAGATTATTAAATTTTTTAAAACAATTTTTTACAATTAATACAGAATATGTACCAAAAGATTCAATATTAAGAGAGTTTATAGGAGGAAATGATAATGATTAGAGTCGCTATTAATGGTTTTGGTAGAATAGGAAGAATTGCTTTTAGACAAATGATTACATCAACTGATTTTGATGTTGTAGCAATCAATTCTTTAGATGGAACACCTGAAGAGTTTGCTTATTTTATTAAGTATGACACTGTTCATGGTACTTTTCATGAAAATGAAATTTCATATGATGATAAAGATTTAATCATATGTGGTAAAAAAAGAATTAAAGTCTTTGCCGATAAGGACCCTGAAAATTTGCCATGGAAAGATTTAAACATTGATTTAGTACTAGAATGTACAGGAGCTTTTACTTCTGTCGAGGGAGCCTCAAAACATCTTAAAGCGGGAGCTAAAAAAGTTTTAATTAGTGCTCCGGGCAAAGATGAAATGCCTACTATTGTTTATGGCGTAAATGATGATAGTATGAATCTTGAAGATAAAATTGTTAGTGCCGCTAGCTGTACTACCAATTGCTTGGCCCCTGTTCTTAAGATTATTAACGATGAATTTGGCATAGTAAAGGGATTTATGAGTACTATTCATGCCTATACATCTGATCAACTTAATTTAGATAACATTCATAAAAAGGGTATGAATTCAAGAAGAGGAAGAGCAAGCGCCGAAAATATTGTTCCAGCATCTACCGGAGCAGCAAAAGCTATAGGGCTTGTTATACCTTCTTTAAAAGGCAAAATGGACGGCTTAGCTTATCGCGTTCCCGTAGCAGATGGTTCAGTTGTTGATGTAACGTTAGAACTTGAGAAACAAGTAACTAAAGAAGAAATAAACGAAGCCTTTAAAAATAGACAAAATGAGATATTGAAATATACTGAAGATCCAATCGTTTCTTGTGACGTTATTGGTAAAAAGTTTGGTGCTACGGTTGATGGTTTATGTACTAACGTTATTGAAAGTGATGGTAAACAACTTGTTAAAGTCGTAGCATGGTATGATAATGAATGGGGTTATACCGCACAAATGCTTAGGACCGCTAAAAGGATGTTTTAAATATAAAAATATCCTTTTTTATTGAAAAAAAGTGCCCTGTTTGGTAAAATTGTATATAACATAGGTGGTGATTTATAGTGATACATTATGTTGATGAAACAGAAATAAAGAATAAAAAAGTTATTGTAAGATGCGACTTTAATGTACCAATGCAAGATGGTAAAATTATAGATAATAGTAGAATAATAAAGAGTTTAGAAACAATTAATTATCTTTTAAAAAATAATAATGCTTTAATTTTAATGAGTCATTTAGGAAGAATAAAAACAGCGGAAGATAAAGAAAAATACTCATTAAAAGTTGTCCAAAAAGAATTATCAAGACTTCTTAATAAGGAAGTTAAATTTCTGGCATCTCCTGTAGGTATGGAAACTATGAAAACTTGCCACGAACTAAAAAATGGTGAAATAGTCTTACTTGAAAATACCCGTTTTTGTGATCTGACTGAAAGACTAGAGAGCAATAATAATGAAAATCTTGCAAAATATTGGGCTTCCTTAGCAGATGTATTTGTTGTTGATGCTTTTGGATCACTTCATAGAAATCACGCATCTGTTGCCGGTATATCCGCTTATTTGCCAACTTACATTGGCTTTTTAGTAAAAGAGGAAATAGATAACCTAAATCCCGTTATTATGAATATAAAAAGACCTTTTACGATTTTTATGGGTGGTGCTAAGGTTGATGATAAACTTGGCTACATAAAATTATTACTTAAAAAGTGTGATAAGCTTCTTTTAGGTGGCGGTATTGCTAATTCTTTTCTATATGCTTGTGGATATGATGTTGGCGATAGTTTATGTACTAGTGACGAAATGACTTTAGATGAAATACGGGAATTAATTAAAGTTTATAAAGATAAGATTATTATGCCAATTGATTTCGTTATTGAAGATAATAAAATTCTCGATTTAGGAGATAGAACTATTAATAAATATAAAAAATATTTAGATGAAAGTAAAACCATATTTATTAATGGTACCTGTGGAAAATTTGAAGAAAGTAGATTCTCTCATGGTACTATAGCATTGCTATCTAGCTTAAAAAATAATTCGGCGATAAAAATTGCTGGTGGTGGCGATACGCTTAATGCTATTAATGAATTTGGCTTACAAGATGTTTTTACGTTCTTATCTAGTGGCGGAGGAGCTTCTTTAGAGTATATTAGCAACAATAATTTGGCAGCATTAGACTATATAAATAAGCATACCGACACGAATCGACAATGATTTACATATATAGACAAAAGGTGACATGGCTCGCTATGGCTTTTTGTCTTTTTTTATTTTATAATTGTTTTTGTGGTCGAGCAGTATACAGACTAAAAGAGAAAGAGGAGAGATTAAATTCTTATGTCTAATAAGATACGTGCGATTATAATCGACGACAATACAATAGTAGTAAATAATTTGACTGATCACTTTAATAAATCTGGCAAAATTGAAGTTGTAAATTCCTTTGCTGATGGAGAATCAGCATTAGAATATATTATATCTAATATTGATAAGTTTGATCTTATTCTAATGGATATCTTATTACCCAAGTTAGATGGTACCGCCCTTTTAGGAGAAATAACTTCAAGAGGCATAAAGAAGAATGTTATTATTTTATCTAGCTATAAGGATGATAAGGTAATAAAAGAATGTATGAATTACAATGTTACCCATTATATGCTGAAACCTATTAATATTACTTCATTAGAACATAGAGTTCAAGAAGCCTTTGAAAATAATGATACTCCGATTGTAAATACTAAAAAGCAAATAGATGTCGAGGTAAGTGAATTACTTCATAACCTTGGTATTCCTTCTCATATAAGAGGTTACAAATATCTAAGAGATAGTATCGTGTTAATCTATACTGATGATAAAATTTCTTATATAACAAAGGAGCTATATCCCAGGATTGCCGAGAAATACGACACTACAGCCTCAAGAGTAGAAAGAGCAATAAGACACGCAATTGAAATTGGGTGTATGCGAGGCAATATATCTTTAATGGATGATTTATTTGGTTTTTCAATAAGTTGTGATAAAGATAAACCTACTAATTCAGAATTTATTTCGACTATAGCAGATAGATTTAAGTTAGATAAAAACTTTGTTAAAAAGCTATAGTTTTAAATAATACTCAATTTGAGTTTTGTTTCCTATTGTGGTATTATCATGTAAGCAAAGGATGAAAATATGAAAAAAGTATTAACCATTATATTTGATGGTTTTGGTATGAGAGATGAAGTAGAAGGTAATGCTATCAAAGCTGCTAAAATGCATAACTTTGAAGAGTTTTATCAAAATTACCCTCATACAACATTATACGCTTCAGAGGAGTATGTTGGCCTATTGCCAGGTCAAATGGGTAACAGCGAAGTTGGCCATTTAACAATTGGAGCAGGAAGATTAATTAAATCTAGTAAAGAAAAAATTTTAGATTTTTTTACAGATGGCTATAAAGATAATGAGGCAGTAAGAAAACTAGCTGAAACTCCTGATAAGACAGTACATATAATGGGACTATGTAGTGATGGTAATATTCATGCTGGTGTTGATGACTTTTTATACATGACAGAGTTACTTTATCGGTTAGGATATAAGAAAATATATTATCATTTAATTACCGATGGTAGAGATACAAAGGTAGATTCTGCTTATACTTATATTAAAATGGTTGAAGATAAATGTAAGGATTTAAAGGTTGGCAAAATAGCCACTATCTGTGGACGTTATTATGCTATGGATAGAGATAAAAATTATGATAGAACAAAGAAATATTATGATTTAGTTACTAGAGGCTATGGAAAGACAATTATAAATATAGATAAAGCTTTGAAAGATTCTTATGCTAAAGATGTAACGGATGAATTTATAAATCCGATGATTATCGATCCTAATGGGTTAATAAAAAATGGTGATATCTTAATATGGATGAACTTTCGTGCTGACCGAGCTAAACAAATATTATCGGCGTTTACAGATCCTAAATTTGCCGAATTTTCCGTTAGTGATTTTAATGATTTAACGGTTTATTCTTTCTTCACTGTAGACAACAATATTAATACTACTACTTTTTTAGGAGATAATGTGGTAGACAATCCTTTAGGTATTTATTTGTCTAAATTGAATCTCAAACAAGCAAGAGTAGCAGAAAGCGAAAAGTATCCTCATGTTACATATTTCTTTGATGGGGGATATGAAGGAAAGATTACCAATTGTGATAAATTTCATATTCCATCACCTGATGTACCAACATATGATTTGAAACCGGAAATGAGTGCTGTTAGTGTTACGCAAAAGATAATTGAATGTATGGAAAAAGACTATGATTTTATCTTTGCTAATTATGCTAACCCTGATATGGTTGGACATACAGGTAGCATGGAGGCTGCTACTAAGGCTTGTATGGCTTTAGACATATGTTTAGGCAAGATTCTTGAAGCTGCTGAAGAGAATTTTTATACTGTTTTTTTACTTGCGGATCATGGTAACTGTGATACAATGATTAACCCAGATGGCTCAATATGTACTACTCACTCACTTGCCAAAGTGCCTTTTGTAGTTAATGATCCAAAGGTCCACTTTAAAGACAATGGTGACCTTACAAATGTTGCACCAACATTACTTGATTATATGGATATTGCTATACCGAGCCAAATGACGTCTAATTCAATTTTAGAACGCGAATAGATATTTAAACGATATCTATTTTTTTGTGGTACGTATAAATATAATTTTCAAAAATAGGGATGATTAAAATTTAATTTTGACCATCTTTTTTTATTTTCTTTAAAAAGTCATACTTATTTTAGTAAAACAAATTTGAAAAATTTATATATATTTTTATGAAAAAAGTGACATTTTTTCTTGCATTTATGCATAAAAATGTGTTATAGTTGTTCTTGTATGACTGCGAAGACACGCAAGGTTGCTGATACGCTAGGATGAGTTGGTAAATAGTAGCAATCAGGTAATTTGCGTCGAGCAAGCCTATACTAGATATAGACGAAAGGAGAAAATTTATGGCAAAAGAAGGACAAGTTCGTATTACTTTAAAAGCCTATGATCACCGTGTACTTGACGTAGCTGCTGGAAAAATATGCGAAACTGTTAAAAGAACGGGAGGAGAAATATCAGGACCAGTTCCACTTCCAACTGAAATTGAAAAATTCACAGTTTTAAGAGCTGTACACAAAGACAAAGATGCTCGTGAACAATTTGAAAGAAGAACTCATAAAAGATTAATTGATATTAAAAACCCAAGCAAAGAAACAATAGATGCACTAACTCATTTAGATTTACCTAGTGGTGTAGATATTAATATTAAATTATAAGGAAAGGAAATTTAAAAATGAAAGGAATCTTAGGACGCAAAGCTGGTATGACTCAAGTTTTCTCTAAAGATGGAAGACTTATACCTGTAACTGTTGTTGAAGTAGAACCTAATATTGTAATGCAAGTTAAGACTACCGAAAAGAATGGTTATAATGCAATCCAACTTGGCGTATTTGAAAAGAAAGAAAGAAATACAACTAAAGCAGAAATTGGCAATGCCAAAAAAGCAAATACAACACCTAAGCGCTTCTTAAAAGAAATAAGAGACTACGAAGGATCTTATAATGTTGGAGATGCAGTTAGTGTTGAAGTATTTGAAAAGGGAGAAATAGTAGATGTAACTGGAACTTCTAAAGGAAAGGGTTTCCAAGGTGTTATCAAAAGATTTAATCAATCTAGAGGACCTATGGGACATGGTTCACATTATCATAGAAGACCAGGCTCACTTGGAACAATGCTTCCAAAAAGAGTATTAAAGGGTAAAAAACTAGCTGGACACATGGGTAATGAAACGGTAACAGTTCAAAACCTAGAAATTATTGAAGTTAATAAAGAAGAAAATTACATTTTAATAAGTGGTAATGTTCCAGGCGCAAAAAATTCATTAGTATTAATTAAAACTGCGGTTAAAAATAGCCGTAAGAAAGATGTCAAAGATATAATTTCTTATGAAGAAGAAACTGTAGTAGATGCAGTAGAACCTGCTGTAGAAAATGAAGCAGTTGAAGCTGAAGTAGATAATACTGAAGTTACAGAAGCTGAAGAAACTACTGAGGAAGCTACTGAAGAAGTTACTAATGAAGAAGCTAAAGAGGAAGACAGGTAGTCTTTAGAAAGGATTTATTGATATGACAAAGATAAGTATAAAAAATCTAAAAGGCGAACAAGTAAAAGATGTTACTTTAGCTGATAGCGTATGGAATGCCGAAGTCAATGATAGCGTAATGAAGAAGGAAATAAGACTTCAACTAAATGCATCAAGACAAGGAACTGCCAAAACTAAAACTAGAAGTGAAGTTTCTGGTGGTGGAAGAAAACCATGGAAACAAAAAGGCACAGGCCGTGCTAGACAAGGTTCTATTAGAGCTACTCAATGGCGTGGCGGTGGAATCGCTTTAGGAGTAACTCCTAGAAGTTATGATTTCAAAATTAATAAGAAAGAAAGAAGCTTAGCTTTAAGAAGTGCTTTAACTGAAAAAGCTAAAGAAAAGAAATTAATGGTAGTTGATTCTCTAGTACTTGATTCATTAAAGACTAAAGATGCTAAAGCTATTTTAGAAGGTTTAAAACTTGAAGGCAAAATCTTATTTGTAACAAATGAAGATGCTGAAAACTTATATATGGCTACTAGAAATCTTGGCAATGTAATCGTACTATTTGCTGACGAAATCAACGTATTTGATGTAGTTAATGCTGATGTATTAGTACTAGATGAAGCAAGCTTAAAACAAATTGAGGAGGTGCTTAAATAATGAAACATTATAGTGATATTATTATTGCACCAGTTATTACTGAAAAATCAATGGCTGAAAGAGCCAATAATGTTTATGTATTTAAAGTAGTTAATACTGCTACTAAAGATGAAATTAAAAAAGCTGTTGAAGAAGCTTTCAAAGTAGAAGTAGAAAAAGTTAATACATTAAATACTAAATCAAAAAGAAGAAGAGTTGGAAAGTACTCTGGAAGAACAAAAACATACAAGAAAGCTATTGTTACAGTTAAAGATGGTTCTTCTATTGAACTTTAGTAAGGAGGTAAAAGAATATGGCTATAAAACATTACAAACCAACGACTAATGGTCGTAGAGGAATGAGTACTCTTACAAACGAAGAGATTACAACTAGTACTCCTACTAAAAGTTTACTTGCTAAAAGCAGAAAAACTGGTGGAAGAAACAATCAAGGTAAAATGACTGTTCGTCATATAGGCGGCGGTGAAAAAAGAAAATATCGTGTAATTGATTATAAGAGAAATAAAGTTGGTGTTACTGGTAGAGTTGCTTCTATCGAATATGACCCTAACAGAACTGCTAATATTGCTTTAATTAATTATAAAGATGGTGAAAAAAGATATATTATTGCCCCAAAAGATTTAAAAGTTGGAGCAATAATTGAAAACGGGCCTGAAGCTGATATTAAAGTTGGTAATAATTTACCTCTTCAAAATATCCCAGTAGGTACTGTTATTCACTGTATTGAATTAAAGCCTGGAAAAGGTGCAGAACTTTGCCGTAGTGCTGGAGCATCTGCTCAAATTCTTGGTAGAGAAGATAAATATGTTCTTGTTAGACTTCAATCTGGTGAAACAAGAAAGATCTTAGGTGTATGTACTGCTACAATCGGTGTAGTAGGAAATGAAGATTCAAGCCTAGTTAATCTTGGAAAAGCTGGAAGAAAGAGACATATGGGCATTAGACCTACTAACCGTGGATCTGTTATGAACCCTAACGATCACCCTCATGGTGGTGGTGAAGGTAGAGCTCCAATCGGACGTAAGAGCCCAATGACTCCTTGGGGTAAACCTGCACTTGGTCATAAGACAAGAAAACCTAAAAAAGCTTCTAGTAAGCTAATTATTAGTAGGAAGTCTAAATAGGAGGAAATATGGCAAGAAGTTTGAAAAAAGGACCTTTTGTTGAAGCTAGTCTTCTTAAAAAGGTTGAAAAAATGAATGAAGAAAATAAAAAGGCAGTTATTAAAACTTGGTCAAGAAGAAGTACTATTTTCCCTGCATTTGTTGGACATACTATTGCAGTTCATAATGGTAAAGAATTTATTCCAGTTTATATAACTGAAGAAATGGTAGGACACAAATTAGGTGAGTTTAGTCAAACTCGTAAATTTGGTGGTCACGCTGGAAATAAATAGGAGGGAAAATGGAAACATATGCAATTCATAAAACTGCTATGATTAAACCTAGACTTGCAAGAATGACTATGGATCTAATCAGAGGCAAAAGTGTTGAATCTGCAAGAGCTATTCTTGAAAATACTAACACTAAAGCAAGTAGATTAATATTAAAAGTACTTAACTCTGCTGCTGCAAACGCTGTTAATAATAATGGTGCTGATGAAAACGATTTAGTAATTAGTAAATGCTATATTAATCCAGGTCCTATTTACAAGCGTATTCAATTCGCATCTCGTGGAAATGTTGATAGACATGATAAAAGAACTAGTCATATCGTAGTATATGTAACTGATAACAAGGAGGTAACTGAGTAATATGGGACAAAAAGTTAATCCTATAGGATACCGTATCGGCGTAAATAAAGATTGGGATTCAAGATGGTATGCAGATAAAGATTATTCTGAAAAACTTTTAAAAGATATTAAGATAAGAGAATTTATCGCTAAGAATTTAAAAGATGCTGCTATCTCAAAGGTTGTTATTGAAAGAAAAAAGGATAGATGTGAATTAACTATAAATACTGCTAAACCTGGTGTAATAATTGGCCGTGGTGGCGAAGATATTGAAAAGCTTAGAAAGAAAATTTCTAAATTAGTTAAAGAAGACGTTTATATCAATATTGTTGAAGAAAAGAATCCTGATTTAAATGCTCAACTTGTTGCAGATAATATTGCTCAACAAATTGAAGCTAGAGCTCCATTTAGAAGCGTTCAAAAAAGAGCAATTAGAAATACAATGAAGGCTGGAGCTAAGGGAATTAAAACTGCTGTATCAGGAAGACTTGGTGGAGCTGAAATGGCTAGAACTGAAGGATATACTGATGGAACAGTTCCTCTACACACAATTAGAGCTGATGTAGATTATGCTATTAGTGAAGCAAATACTACATATGGCAAAATTGGTGTTAAAGTTTGGATTTATAAAGATGAAATCCTACCTGTAAGAAAAGCTGCTGCAAAGAAGGGAGAAGATAAAGATGTTGATGCCAAAGAGAACTAAGTATAGAAAATCTCATAGACTTAGTTATGAAGGTAAAGCAAAAGGAAATCTTACCCTTACAAATGGTGAATATGGACTTGTAGCACTTGAAGGTGGATGGATTTCTGCAAGACAAATTGAAGCTGCTCGTATTGCAATGACTCGTTTTATGAAAAGAGGAGGAAATGTATTTATTAATATATTCCCTCATATGCCTAGAACTAAAAAACCTCTAGAAACTAGACAAGGTAAAGGTAAAGGTAACGTAGAAGAGTGGGTAGCAGTTGTTAAAAAAGGCAAGATTATGTTTGAAATTGCGAACATTGATGAAGCAACAGCTCGTGAAGCTTTAAGACTTGCTTCTCATAAGCTTTCAATTAAAACTAAGATTGTAACAAAGGAGAGTGAAACTCTTGGAAATTAATGAATTAAGAAAACTTTCTGTAGAAGATCTTAAAAAGAGAGTAACAGAAAAGAAAGAAGAATTATTTGCTAAAAGAATGCAAGCTTCTTCTGGAACTTTAGATAAACCAACTGAGCTTAGAACTCTTCGTAGAGAAATAGCTAGAATTAAAACAATATTAAAAGAAAAAGAAATGGATGGTGAAAAATAATGAACGACGTAAAACAAGAATTAATTGGTAAAGTTGTTAGTGATAAAGCTGATAAAACAATTACTGTTTTAGTTGAAACTCATAAAAAACATCCATTATATGGTAAAAGAGTTAAATACTCAAAGAAATATGCTGCTCATGATGAAAAGAATGAAGCACAAATAGGAGATACAGTTAGAATTAGAATGACTAAACCTATTTCAAAATCTAAAAGATATGAATTAGTAGAAGTTGTTGAAAAAGCTGTAATCTTATAGGAGGTATTATTATGGTAATGCAAGAATCAAGACTTAAAGTTGCAGATAACAGTGGTGCTCGTGAACTTTTAGTAATAAGAGTTATGGGCGGCAGTAAAGTTAAAACTGCGAATATTGGTGATGTTGTTGTTGGTACAGTTAAAAAAGCAATACCTAATGGTACTGTAAAAGAAGGAAAAGTAGTTAAAGCTGTAATCGTTAGATCAGTTGAAGGCGTAAGAAGAAAAGATGGTAGCTATATTAAATTTAGCGACAATGCTTGCGTACTTATTAAAGATGATAAATCACCAATTGGAACTAGAGTTCTAGGACCAGTTGCTAGAGAGTTAAGAGAAAAAGATTATATGAAGATTGTATCTCTTGCTCCTGAGGTTATATAGGAGGTCAATATGAAAGTAAAAGTTGGCGATAATGTAAAAATCCTTGCTGGAAAAGATAAAGGTAAAGAAGGAAAAGTTATTAGAACTTTAAAATCTGAAGATCGTGTTGTTGTTGAAGGCATCAATATGGTTAAAAGACATTCTAAACCTCGTACTACAGAGGATAAGGGTGGCATAATTGATATTGAAGCACCTATCCATGTATCTAATGTAAAAGTTTTAACTGAAAAGAAAGAAATAGCAAAGAAAGCAAATAAAAAAGCTGCTGCTAAGAAAGAAGATAAGTAGGTGAGTTATGAGTACATTTAGAGAATTATATGATAAAGAAATTGTTAAATCTTTAATGAAAGAATATAACTACAAAACTGTAATGCAAGTACCAAAGCTTGAAAAAATCGTTATTAATATGGGCGTTGGTGATGGTGCTCATGATTCTAAATTCTTAGAAGCTGCTGTTAAAGATCTTACTTTAATAGCAGGACAAAAACCAGTAGTTACTAAAGCTCGTAAATCAATCGCTGGTTTCAAATTAAGAGAAGGCCAAGCTATTGGAGCTAAAGTTACCCTTCGTGGTGAAAATATGTATAATTTCTTTGAAAAACTTGTTAAAATCGCTTTACCTAGAGTAAGAGATTTTAGAGGTATTTCACCAAAGAGTTTCGATGGTCATGGAAATTATTCATTAGGTATTAAAGAACAATTAATATTCGCTGAAATTAATTACGATGATGTATTAAAGATCAGAGGATTAGATATTATTTTTGTTACTTCTGCAAAAACTGATGAAGAAGCAAAAAGTTTATTAAAAGCATTCGGAATGCCTTTTAGAGGATAGGAGGAAAAAGATATGGCAAAAACAAGTATGATTGTAAAAAATAATCGTAAACCTAAGTATAAAGTTAGAGCTTATACTAGATGTAAAAGATGTGGTAGACCTCATGGCGTATTAAGAAAATTTGGTCTATGCCGTATTTGTTTCCGTGAACTTGCTAATCAAGGACAAATCCCGGGCGTTAAAAAATCTAGTTGGTAGGAAGGAGATAAAAATGTTTGTACAAGATAAAATAGCAGATATGCTTACAAGAATTAGAAATGCGAACCAAATGAGATACCAAACTGTTGAAGTTGAAGGATCTAAAATGACTAAAGGAATAGCAGAAATTCTAAAGAATGAAGGATATATTGCTGATTATAAATATGAAAAACATGATAATGGTGATAAGCTTGAATTAACACTTAAATATGGACAAAAGAAAGAAAGAGTTATCACTGGATTAAAAAGAATCAGTAAATCTGGTCTAAGAGTATATGCACAAGCAAATGAACTTCCTAGAGTACTAAATGGATTAGGTATTGCGATAATCTCAACATCTAAAGGTCTTATGACTGATAAAGATGCTAGAGAACAAGGGTTAGGAGGCGAAGTACTTGCCTATATTTGGTAAGGTATTATGAGTAGAATTGGAAATAGAAGACTTACTATCCCTGAAAAAGTTGAAGTTGCTGTAAATGGTAAAGATGTAACTGTAAAAGGCCCTAAAGGAGAATTAACATTAACTGTTAGTCCTCTTGTAAAGGTTGAAGTTGATAATAATGAAGTAGTAGTTACTAAAGTAAAAGATACTAAAGAAGCTAATATGATCTCTGGTACAACAAATTCTAATATTAATAATATGATTATTGGTGTTAGTAACGGATTTACAAGAGAACTTGAAGCTGTTGGTGTAGGATATCGTTTCAGTGTATTTGGAAACAAGATTTCTGTATCTGCTGGATATTCTCACAATGTTGATGTTGCAGTTCCTGCTGGAATTACAGTATCATCTCCATCTAATACTGAACTTACTATTTCAGGTATTGATAAACAAAAAGTTTCTGAATTTGCGGCTAACGTTCGTAAAATAAGAGAACCAGAACCTTATAAAGGTAAAGGTATCCGTTATAAAGAAGAATATGTTCGTCGTAAAGAAGGAAAGAAAGCGGCTAAGTAAAGGAGTATAATATGATAAATAAAACTGTAAAAAGAGAAGCAAGAATCAGAAGACATGAACGTGTTAGAAAAACCGTTTCTGGCACACCTGAAATGCCTAGATTAAATGTTTTTAGATCAAATAAAGCTATATATGCTCAAGTTATTGATGATGTAGCAGGTACTACTTTAGTTAGCTCTTCAAGCCTAGAACTTAAGATTGAGAATGGTGGAAACATTGAAGCTGCCAAAGCCGTTGGTAAAGATATAGCTGACAAATGTAAAAAAGCTAAAATTAATAAAGTTGTATTTGACCGTGGTGGATACTTATATCACGGAAGAGTTGCTGCTCTAGCAGATGCTGCAAGAGAAGCAGGATTAGAGATATAGGGAGGCATTTATGGCAAAAGAATTCGATAATAATAAGAAAAATAATTTATTAGAAGAAAAAGTTATTAATATCGGAAGAGTAACAAAAGTTACTCAAGGTGGTAGACACTTCCGTTTTAGTGCTACAGTTGCTGTTGGAAACCGTAAAGGTGTTGTAGGAATTGGTACAGGAAAAGCTAATGAAGTTCCTGAAGCTATCAAAAAAGCCCTACAAGCAGCTAACAAAAATATTGTTAAAGTAGCACTTGTTGATAACAGAACAATTCCTCATGAAGCTACAGGAAAAGTTGGTAGAGCTATCGTTTTAGTTAAACCTGCTAAAGAAGGACGTGGAATCATCGCTGGTGGAGCTGCCAGAGCTGTTCTTGAACTTGCAGGTGTTAAAGATATTGTTGCTAAATCATTAGGAAGCAATACTCAAGTTAACGTAGCTAAAGCAACTTTAAATGCCCTTCAATCTCAACGTACTAAAGAGCATATCGCTGAATTAAGAGGAAAGAAAGTTGAGGAGTTATAATGAGACTAGAAAATTTACCAAAAACTGCTGAACTAAAACAATCAAAAAGAGTAGGAAGAGGACCTGGAAGTGGAATGGGTAAGACTTCAACTCGTGGTCAAAAAGGCCAAAAGTCAAGAAGTGGTGTTTCAATTAAACCTTGGTTCCAAGGTGGACAATCTCCACTTTATAGAAGAATACCTAAAAGAGGATTTAATAATTCAAACTTCACAACTCGTTATGCTACAATCAATTTAAGTGATTTAAATAAATTCTTTAATGACGGAGATGTAGTTTCTGAAGAAATATTAAAGGAAAGAGGAATTATTAAAAAACCGCTTGCAGGAATTAAGATTTTAGGTAATGGTAATTTAGAAAAGAAATTAACTATTAAAGCTAATCGTTTCACTTCATCTGCTGTTACTAAAATTGAAAATGCTGGTGGAAAAGCTGAGGTGATCTAGATGTTTCGTAATATTGCCGGATTATTTAGAAAAGAGAATAAAGATTTAAGAAAGAGAATTTACTTTACATTATTCTGTCTTGGCATATTCTGTTTAGGAACAAATATTACTGTATCATCTGCTTCACTTAATTATGAAGAATTAGGCTTCCTTGAAATATTCAACGTTATGTCCGGTGGAGGATTACAAAACTTATCAATTTTTGCCTTAGGAGTTTCTCCTGTTATAACGGCATCAATTATAACGGAAATCCTTCAAATGGATATAATTCCCTATTTCAAAGACCTAAAAGATCAAGGATATACAGGAAGACAAAAGATAAATCAAATTACAAGATTCTTAGGAATTGGTATTGCTTTCTTACAAGCTTGGTTTATTTCAGCCTTCTATGTTGAAGGATTATCAGGTGTAACTATTCTTAAGACAACCTTAATTATGGTTGCTGGTACTGCTTTCTGTGTATGGATGGGTGATCAAATTACTCAAAAAGGAATAGGAAATGGTCTTTCAATGATCATTATGGCAGGTATTATTCAAAGTATGCCAAACATCTTTAAAGGAGCTTTCGAAGCCCTTATAACAGATGGTCATTATGCTAATGCTGTTGGCATAATCCTATTCATTGTATTTATATTAATATATGTCTTAATAATTGTTGGTATTATATGGGTACAACTTGCCGAACGAAGAATTCCAATTCAATATTCAAACAGAACAACTGCTGCATATGGAGCTCAAACAAACTATTTACCTCTTAAAATAAACTCTGCAAGTGTTATTCCCGTAATATTTGCTTCAATTGTTACGACTATACCTTCAACTATTGTGGCTTTAACAGGTAGCCAAAAAGCTATGAGCTTTGTTAACAAGTATATCTATTATACTTCTAACACAGGATTTATCTTATATCTTATCTTAATCGTTTTATTCTCATATTTCTATACATTCATGGTAATGAATCCTGAAGAAATGAGTAAAAACCTTAATGAAAGAGGAGGATACATTCCTGGTGTAAGACCTGGAAAAGATACAACAAACTATATAAGTAAATCATTATCGAGACTTACTTGTGTAGGTAGTATATTCTTAGTAGTTTTAGCAGCACTTCCTATACTACTATCTAAGTTTACTGTTCTTTCTTCACATCCTGAGGTTACAATCGGAGGTACAGGACTTTTAATCGTAGTAGGTGTTGCAATTGAAACTTACAAGCAACTTGAAAGTACTCTTGTAAGCAGAAGTTATACTGCTAAGAGGAAAAATCTAAGATGAGAAATTTAGTATTATATGCTCCTCCTGCCGCTGGCAAAGGAACTATATGTGAAAAACTAGAACAAGGTTATGGTTATAGTGTTATATCAATAGGACAAGTACTTAGAAATAATAGAACTCCTGATACAGAAGTAGGTAGAGCTATTATTGAAACCCAAGATAAGGGAATACTTACTCCCGATGATATAGTTGCTAAAGCTTTAGATATTGAGCTTAAAAAGTATGAAGGAAAACCTATCGTTCTCGAAGGTTATCCTCGTAATATAAATCAAGCTGAGGCTTTAGATACTATACTTAATAATTACTTAGTTATAGTTATGCAAATTTCTCGTGAAGAGGCTAAAAAAAGAGCCTTAGGAAGAGTGACATGTTCAAATTGTCATAAGATATATAATATTTATGACAAAGCACTTTCTCCTAAAAATGAAGGAATCTGTGATGAATGCGGGGCAGCACTTGATATTAGATCTGATGATAATGAAGATTCATTTAACAAAAGATTTGATGTCTTTGAAGAAAATGCTCCAAGCATTATAGAATTCTATAAAAATAAAAATTTATTACACTTAGTGGATAGTAGTACTTCCAGAGAAGAAGTCTACAATCAAGTAAAGGAAATAATAAACGGAAGCAAAAATGATTAGTATTAAAAGTAATAGAGAAATAGAACTTATGAAGCATGCTGGTCATATTAATTATTTAACTCACCGAGAAGTAGCCAAGCATATTAAGCCAGGTATAACAACCGGTGAGTTAAATGATATTGCTGACAAGTTCATAAGAAGCATGGATGCCATTCCTAGTTGTCTAGGGTATGAAGGATTTCCTAAGAGTATATGTATATCAGTTAATGATGAAGTTGTACATGGTATTCCGGGAAATCGCGTAATTAAAAATGGCGATATAGTATCAGTTGATATGGTTACTACTTATAAAGGATATCTTGCTGATAGTGCGGAAACGCATATAGTAGGCAGTGTACCTAAAGAAGTAGAAAATTTAGTTAATGATACTAAGGGAGCATTATATGCAGGACTTAGTAAAGTAAAAGCTGGTGTTAAACTAGAAGAAGTAAGTGCTGCGATTGAAGATTATGCTCACGAACATGGACTAAGTGTAGTTGAAGAACTTGTAGGTCATGGCGTTGGTAGTGAAATGCATGAAGATCCAGATGTGCCAAACTACAGAACAAAATCTCCAGTCATTCTCAAAGAAGGGATGACAATAGCGGTTGAACCAATGCTTAACTTAGGAGAAAGATATGTGTATCTGGATGATAATGATTGGACTATAAAGACTCAAGATGAAAAGCCAAGTGCCCATTTTGAGCATACCATTGTAGTTACTAAAGATGGCTATGAGATACTAACGGGAGAGTGATAAAAAATTATGGCCAACAAAAATAATAATAAAAAAGCTGATGGAGCTTATAAAGAAAATAAAAAAAATAGCGATAAAATAGAAGTAGAAGGCAAAGTTTCCGAAGTTTTAAAAGGTGGCTTATATCTTGTAGAACTTCCAAACGGGCATACTGTTGAAGCCTACGTTTCTGGTAAAATGCGTATTAACATGATACGTATCTTACCAGGTGATACTGTTACAGTAATGCTAACGCCTTATGATTTAACACGTGGGATAATAACATGGAATAAAAGATAGGAGTGAAATTATGAAAGTTAGACCATCTGTAAAAAAGATTTGCAAGAAATGCAAAATTATAAGAAGAAAAGGAAAAGTAATGGTTATTTGTAATAACCCTAAACATAAACAAGTTCAAGGATAGGAGAAAATATGGCAAGAATTAAAAATATTGAATTACCAGGTGAAAAACAAGCTTGGATAGGTCTTACTGCTATATATGGTATTGGTAAGAGCCTAGGCAAAACTATTTGTAAAGATGCAAAAGTTGATGCTGCAAAAAAGGTTAAGGATTTAACTGAAGATGAAATAACTGCTATTCGTAAAGAAGTAGAAAAGTACTTAACTGAAGGAGATCTTCGTAGAGATACGCAAATGAATATTAAGAACAAGATGGAAATTAACTGCTATGAAGGTATTAGACATAAAAAAGGACTACCTGTTAGAGGACAAAGAACTAACAGAAATGCTCGTACTAGAAAAGGTAGAGGAAAAGTAGTTGCTAACAAGAAAAAGGTAGGAAAGTAGGAGGATAGACAATGGCATATAATAGAAGAAAGAAAAAAGTAAAGAAGACTGTTGTTGAAGCAGAAGCTCATATTCATGCTACTTATAATAATACAATTGTTACAATAAGCGATCCTGATGGTAATGCTATTAGCTGGTCATCTTCAGGAAGAATCGGTTACAAAGGTAGTAAAAAGAAAACTCCATTTGCTGCAGGACTTGCTGCTGAAGCTGCTGCTACAGCTGCTAAAGATGCAGGCGTTGTTAAAGTAGATGTCTATGTTAAAGGTTTAGGACCTGGTAGAGAAAATGCTATCAGAAGTCTTCAAACTGCTGGCCTTGAAATTGTAAGTATTAATGACGAAACACCAGTTCCACACAATGGATGTCGTCCACCAAAAAGACCAAGAAATTAATATAAAAGGGAGGAATTTTGATGATTAAATTTGAAAAGCCTGAATATAAGATTACAGAATATGATCAAAGCAATTTTTATGGCAAATTTGAACTAGAACCACTTGAAAGAGGATTTGGTACTACTATAGGAAATGCTTTAAGAAGAGTCTTACTTTCAAGCTTACCAGGAAGTAGTGTTATCTCTGTTAAAATTGATGGAGTTATGCATGAATTTCAAAAAATTGACGGAATAGTTGAAGATGTAACAACGATTATTTTAAATATTAAAAAATTAGTTGTAAAAAATCATACTGAAGATATTAAAGTATTACATTTATCTGCATCAACTGAAGGTGCTGTAACAGCCTCAATGATTGAAAAAGATGCCGATGTTGAAATAGTCAATCCAGATCTTGAAATATGTACCCTTGTTAAAGGCGGCAAAATTGATATGGAACTTACTATTGCTAATGGTAGAGGATATGTTGAAGCAAAAGTAAATAAGCAAAGATTAGGTAATATATCTGTAGGAACTATACCAGTTGATTCTAATTTCTCACCAATTGAAGTAGTAAAATACGATGTACTTGATACTCGTGTTGGTCAAAATGAAAACTATGATAAATTAATTTTAGAGGTAACTACTGATGGTAGTATGACTCCTGAAGAAGCTATAGCACTTGCTGCTAAAATCCTTGTTGAACATTTTAATTTATTAGTAGATTTAAATGAAATTGCAAATGTTGCAGATATTATGCAAGAAAAACATGTTGATACTATGGCTAAAACTCTTGAAACTCCAATTGAAGAAGTTGAATTCTCAGTTAGAGCTTACAATTGTTTAAAGAGAGCCGGTATTCACACAATTCAAGATTTAGTTAACAAAAAAGAAGTAGAAGTTACTAAGATTAGAAACTTAGGTAAGAAGTCTTTAAAAGAAGTTCTTGATAAAGTTGCTGATCTAGGACTTGAGTTTAAGGAGTAGAATTATGGCATATCGTAAATTAGGAAGAAATAACCAAGTTAGAAGAAGCATTCTTGCTGGTCTTACTAAAGATGTAATTATGCATGAAAGCATTATTACAACTGAAGCTAGAGCTAAAGAAGTTCGTAAATTTGTTGATAAGATGATTACCTATGGTAAAAACGGTACTTTAGTATCTCGTAGAAAAGCACTTGCTTTCTTACATAATGATAATGAAGTAGTTTCAAAAGTATTTGATGACTTAGCAAAAAGATATGAAACTCGTAATGGCGGTTATACTAGAATAATTAAAGTTGATGAACGCCGTGGCGATGATGCTTTACAAGTAAAAATAGAATTAGTATAGTGATAAGCTATACTTTTTTTATAGATAAAATTATATATACTTTTCTTCTGTTTATATGTTAAAATATAGTAGTATGTAAGGAGCGAGTTAGTATGGCTAGAGTAATATCATTAGTAAATCAAAAAGGCGGCGTAGGCAAGACTACATCTAGTATAAATTTAGCTGCTGCTTTAGGTCAATTAGGCAAGAAAACTTTACTTATTGATATGGATCCCCAAAGTAATGCAACTACTGGATGCGGATTAAATTCTAGCGATTTTGATGCTGATATATATGAAGTAGTAACCGGATTATGTAAAACTGAAAAAGCTATTTATAAAACAAAATTTAAAAATTTGAGTATCATACCTTCAACTTTAAATTTAGCAGGTATCGATGTTGAGTTTGTTAAGAAAATGTTTGCCGATAATACGTTTCAAAGAAATAATCAACTTCGTGCTGCTTTAGAGTCTGTAAAAGATAAATACGATTATATTATTATTGATTGCCAACCATCATTAGGTTTATGTACTATGAATGCCTTAGTAGCTAGTGATGCGGTTATAATTCCTGTTCAATGTGAATTTTATGCTCTTGAGGGTATTACCCAATTATTAAATTCTATTATTATGGTTCAAAATAGTATGAATCCTGAACTTAGAATCGAAGGGGTTCTTCTTACAATGCTTGATGGCAGAACAAATATAGGTTTAGAAGTTATCGAAGAAATAAGAAAATACTTTAAGGATAAAGTATTTAATACTATTATTCCCAGATTAGTAAGATTAGTAGAAGCTCCTTCTCATGGAAAACCAATAAATGAATATGATCCTGAAAGCCGTGGTGCTGAGGCTTATCACAATTTAGCAAAGGAAGTGATTGAAAGAGATGGCGGCGAATAAAAAAGCTCTAGGAAAGGGACTAGAAGAATTATTTTCAAATGCGTCTTTAACATTTGATAGTTTTGAAGAGCAAATAGTTAAAGAAGAAAAAAATAACAGTATGGAAATACCTTTAAATGATATTAGATCTAATCCATACCAACCTCGTAAAACTTTTGATGAAGATGCCCTAAATGAACTTGCTGACTCTATTAAAGAATATGGTGTAGTTGAGCCTATTATTGTTAAAAAAAGTATTAAGGGCTATGAGATAGTCGCAGGTGAAAGAAGAACTAAAGCTGCCAAACTTGCTGGTCTTACTTCCATCCCTGCAATTGTTAAAGATTTTACTGATAATGAAATGCAAGAAATTGCGCTTCTTGAAAATATTCAAAGAGAGGATTTAAATCCTATAGAAGAAGCTGAAAGTATAAATGCTATTATTAGTGCTAGGGGCTTAACTCAAGAGGAATTTGCTAAAAAATTTGGTAAAAGTAGAAGTTATATAACTAATTTACTTGGTATATTAAAACTTCCTGATGAAGTTAAAGAAATGGTTAAAGATAAATCAATATCTATGAGTCATGCTAGAAGTTTAAGCAAACTAGATGACCAAGATAAGATGATTAAAATTGCCAAAAAAATTGTTAAAGAAAATCTTAATGTTCGAGACATCGAAAAACTACTTTCTAGTAAGCCTAGTGCTCTTAAAGCAAAAGCTAAAGAAGAAAAATATCGTATTTATGAAGATGCTTTTAGCGATGCAATTGGAAATAAAGTTAAGATTTCTAATAAAAAGATTGAGATATCATATGATTCAATGACTGATTTAGCAAGAATTATGGAAATATTCCATATTGATATAAAGGATTAATATGAAATTTGAATATAGTTTAAATGATGAAGTTGTTATGAAAAAGCCTCATGCTTGTGGTACAAATGAATGGATTATTACTAGAGTTGGTGCCGACATAAAAATTAAATGTAAGCATTGTGGCAGAGAAATAATGATGGATCGCTTAGAATTTCATAAAAAATTAAAAAAGGTGATTAATTATGAAGAAAAGAAAGAGAAATAAAGATAGGATTACCCTACATCCCGTTATTACGTTTATAATAATGGTAGCAATATCTATTGTTATAAGTGGAATTTTATCTTTATTTAATATATCCTTTTCTCATCCGGTTGTTAATGAAGCAAGACTTGAATATATATCTGTAACTCAATCAGTTAATTCTTTATTTAGTTTAAGTGGAATTAAATATATATTCTCTAATACAGTAGCCAATTTTGCCAATTTCACTGTCTTGTCGCATCTTATAATTGTACTTCTTGGCATAGGAATAATGGATTATTCTGGCTTTTTAAAGACAATGATTGGTGTTCTTACTAAAAAAGCTAAAAAAAATGTTATTACTTTTGTAATCGTTTTTGTTTGCGTAATATCATCATTAGTTGATAATATTCCTTTTATCGCATTTATTCCTCTTTCAGCGCTTATTTTTAAGTATGGGAAAAGAAACCCTAATATTGGTATAATTGCTTCTTTTGCTGCTCTTACCTGTGGCTACGGCCTTTCTATAACTCTTACAAGCGTTGACTCGTCACTATCTAATCTTACAAAACTAGCGGCAAGTGTTTTAAATACTAATTATACAGTAGGAGCTTTTTCAATGATATTTATAATGCTTGTTGCTATCATATTGGTTAGTATTTTTGTAACTTATATTACAGAGAATATTATTGCTAAAAGATTACCAATATATGATTTTGAAGAAACGGAAATATTAGCTGAGAGAAAACTAACTAAAGCGCAAATAAGAGGACTTTTACTTGCTGGTTTTGCTAGTTTAATTTATTTAGTAATTTTTATTTATAATATTATCCCAGGCCTTCCGTTATCAGGAAATTTCTTGAATAAAAATGCTGAACTTTATATTGATAAACTTTTTGGACCTAATTCTTTCTTTAGTAATGGTTCTGTATTCATCATTACATTGTTATTTATTATATGGGGATTATTCTATGGCATAGGAGCTAAAACTATAAAAAATAACCGTGAGGCTGTTACAGCTTTAGGGTATAGCTTAAATGGCATGGGAAAAACGATTATGTATATTTTTGCTGCTTCAACATTTATCAGTATCTTTAAACAAACAAATGTTGGAAACGTTGTTGTTGCGGGGCTTTCTAACGCGATATCTTCTTCCGGATTTACGGGTCTTCCTCTTATAATTCTGTTGTTTGTATGTAGCGCTATAGGAACTTTATTTTTACCTGGAACAGTTAACAAATGGACCATTTTTTCTGCACAAGTAGTACCAACGTTCTTAAGCGCTGGCTTATCGGGAGAGTTCGCCCAAGTTATTTTAAGATTTGGTGAATCTGTTACGTTAGGATTAACTCCAGTCTTTGCCTATTTTATAGTTTATTTAGCTTACTTAGAAAAATATAGTCAAGAAGAAAATACTTTAAGACTTAGTACTGTTATTAAATATCAAGTACCATATTCAATTGCTACCGGTTTTATTCTTCTTACTATATTAGTCGTTTGGTATTTGATAGGTTTACCTCTTGGGGTTGGTGGAACTATAGCAATTTAGAAAGGATGGGGGATTATGGCTTTAAAAGCGGGCATTGTAGGATTGCCTAACGTTGGAAAATCTACTTTATTTAATGCAATTACCAAAAAAAATATTATTGCCGCTAATTATCCGTTTGCAACTATTGAACCTAATGTTGGTATTGTTGAAGTTCCTGATGAAAGATTGGACTTCTTAAATGAAATGTATGAACCTAAAAGTTTAGTGCCAACAGCATACGAATTTATTGATATTGCCGGTCTAGTTGCCGGGGCTTCTCATGGTGAGGGACTAGGGAATAAGTTCTTATCTCACATTAGAGAAGTTGATGCTATAGTGGAGGTAGTTAGGTGCTTTGATAATGCCGAAATAACTCACGTGGCAGGTTCAACTGATCCTCTTCGTGATATTGATATTATTAATATTGAACTTATTTTATCTGATTTAGAAATTATTGAATCTCGACTTGGTAGAATTGAGAAAAAAGCTCAAGCAACAAAGGAAAAAGATGCTTTAGCAGAAGTTGCCCTTTTAAAAAAGCTTCAAGAAGCTTTAATTAATAATATTCCTGTAAGGAGAGTAGAGCTTACTAAAGAAGAAAACTTAATAATTAAAAACTTCAATTTAATAACGGCTAAAAAGGTTATATACGCTGCTAATGTTGATGAAGATACTGTAGCCGTAGGAGATAATGAATATACCAAAAAAGTTAAGGAATATGCAGGTAGCGAAGGCTCTGCTGTTGTAGTTATATGCGCTAAAATGGAAGAAGACTTATCTTCCTTTGATGATGCTGAAAGAAAAGAATATTTAAAAGAAATGGGAGTTACTAATTCAGGGCTTGATAAACTTATATATGCTACATATGATTTACTAGGTTTATCCACTTTCTTTACCTGTGGAAAAGATGAGGTAAGAGCGTGGACTTTTGCTAAAGGAACTAAAGCTCCATCTTGTGCAGGTATTATTCACTCAGACTTTGAAAGAGGCTTTATTAAGGCTGAAGTTATGAGCTTTGATGATTTAAAGAAATACGGAAGCGAGGCTAAAGTAAGAGAGGCAGGTCGTTTACGTCTCGAGGGTAAAGACTATGTAATGCAAGATGGCGACATCTGTTACTTTAGATTTAATGTATAATGAGTAAGGTTAATATTTATAAATGTGATTCTTATAATGATGAAGATGTTAAACCTGTTATTGATGAAATAATAGGTTTTTATGATGAGCTTAAAAATATAAAACAAGGTACTAAAGTGGTCATTAAAGCTAATTTAGTCAGTGCTATGGCTCCAGAGAAAAGTGCAACTACTCATCCAAGCTTACTTAAACATTTAACTAATTATCTTTTAGAAAAAGGCTGTAGTGTTGTAATTGGCGATAGTCCCGGAGGAGTTTATACTAAACCTTATCTTAATGCGGTATATAATGCTACAAAAATGAAAGAAACTAACGCGAAACTTAATGATAACTTTGCGACAGTTAAAACTACCTATGAAGGAGCTAAATTATTAAAGACTTTTGAATATACGGCTTATCTTGATGATGCTGATTTATTAATTAATTTTTCTAAGTTAAAGACTCATGGCATGATGGGAATGAGTGCCAGTGTAAAAAATCTATTTGGTACTATTCCCGGAACTTTAAAACCCGAATATCATTATCGTTTTCCTAAACATGAAGACTTTGCTGATATGCTAATCGATTTAAATACTTATTTTAAAATGCCTATAAATATTATTGATGCTATTGATGGCATGGAAGGAAATGGCCCAACCGCGGGAAAATCTCGTCATATAGGATGCATCTTAACAAGCAGTAACCCTTACGAACTTGATTATGTTGCTAGTAAGATTATTGGTTTAGTACCAGAAGAAGTCCCAACAATAAAAGAATCAATAAAAAGAGAGCTATGTTATCCTAATAAAATAGAGCTTAATGATGATTTAAATAAATATTTAATTAAAGATTATGTTTTAATAAAAAGTCATCCTTTATTTTTTATGGATGATAAGAAACTTATAGGAAAAATGGCTAATAAATTATTTAGTAATAAACCAGTTTGCAAAGAAAATAAATGTATTGGCTGCGCTAAATGTGCAAGCATTTGTCCTATGAAAGCCATAACAATGGTAAATAAAAAACCTCATATTGATCGCACTAAGTGTATTAAGTGTTATTGTTGCCAAGAGTTTTGTCCTGTAGGAGCGATGCAAGTTAAGTCATCCATGATAATGAAGGTTTTACATAGACATAAGTAATAAAATGTGCTCAAGTGCATTTTATTTTATTATATGATAAAATATGGTTGTGATTTGCATATGAAAAAGATTGTAATTTTCGGGGGAGGATCTGGCCTTTCTCAAATTTTAAAGGGATTAAAATTATTCCCTGTTGATATAACTGCTGTTGTTACTGTTTGTGACAATGGAGCCTCTACGGGTAAACTTCGTAAAGAAATGAATATACCTGCCGTTGGCGACATTACCAAAGTAATGGTGTCAATGTCTAACGCTAGTGAAGATGTTATTAATCTTATGAACTACCGGTTTAAAAATCAAAGTGTTTATAATCACTCTATTAAGAATTTACTATTAACAGCCCTTTTAGATATGCATGGCAATTTTGCAAATAGTTTGCCGGTTTTAGAAAATATTCTTGATATTGAAAATGGTAAAGTTTTACCTCTTACCGAAGATTCAGTTGATTTAATAGGAATCGCCGAAGACGGTCGTGAAATATATGGAGAAAATGAGGTTACTCACTCTCTTAGCAAAATAAGAGGTCTAAAATATAGTAAGCCAATTAATGTTAATCCTAAAGTTTTAAAGGCAGTTAAAGAAGCTGATTTAATAATTATATCTTCAGGTAGTTTAATTACTAGTATTCTTCCTCATTTAATTAGTGAAGAAGTAGTAAATGCTATTAAAAATAGTAAGGCTAAAACTATGTATATTTGTAACTTATTTACTCAACCTGGAGAAACTGATGATTTTAAAGTATCAGATCATATTAAGATATTAGAAAAATATTTAGGAAAAAATTCTATAGACATCGTACTTGCTAATTCTAAAAAAATGAGCAGTAAGCTTGCTTTAAAATACTCTACTAAAGAGCAAAAAGATCCTGTAGAGCTTGATGAAGAAGAGCTTGAAAAGATGGGCGTACACGTTATAGGAGATGTTTTATATAAAATTGAAGATGGTTTTTACCGTCATGATTCACTAAAAGTAGGATATCTAGTATTTTCTTACTTAATGGAAGGTAGAAAATGACCTATACAACATCACTTAAAGAAGAAATATCTAAAAGTGATTATAGTTTAATGGAGGCTAGATATGAACTCGAGGCCTTTATTAAATGCAGTGGTAAAATAAAATCAGATATAAAACTAACCCTAGAAAATGCTTCAGTAGCTCGCAAAATATATAAAGAAATGAAAATGGTTTATGATATTAATCCTACAATTACGATTCGTTTACAAAAACGTTTTAGAGTAAAACAAATATATATCTTAACCATTAAAGATAAAGTAGAATTTATCAAAGATGATTTAAATCTTTCAAGAATGACAAATGTGCCTTCGGTAAATGAAGAAAAAATTGCTTTCTTACAAGGTGCCTTTTTGGCATGTGGCAATGTATCCAATCCTCAAACAAGTGGCTATCATTTAGAATTTATTTGTAACAATACAGCGATGGCTAAAACAATCCAAAAGCTCTTAAATGATTTTAATCTAAATGCTAAAATAGTAGAAAGAGGCTATAAATATATTGTATATTTAAAATCTAGCGATAGTATAAGTGATTTATTAAGACTTTTTAAAGCAACATCATCTCTTTTCTTTTTTGAAGATATAAGAATATATAGAGATCATAAAAATATGGTTAATAGATTAAATAATTGTGAGATATCTAATCAAACAAGAAGTATTGAAACAGGTGTGAAGCAGCTTGAAGAAATTAATTTCTTAAAAGAGCATGATTTAGTAGATATTTTAGATGATAAAACCAAAATAGTTTTGGAAGTTAGAGAGAAATATCCTGAATCATCTTTATCAGAGCTCGCCGAAATTATAACTTTGGAGTATAATTATAAAATAGGTAAATCAGGAGTTAATCATCACTTTATAAAAATTAGTAATTTAGTAAAGAGGTATAAAGAAAATAATGAACATAAATAAAAGCATTAATACAACAATTATAACGGATAATAATGTAAAAGTCCTTGAATACTTCAAAGGAGAAAACATTGTTTCAAATCCCTTGAATCTCAAACTCGTAGATTCTGATTTTGTAGTGCTTAATGATGTTCTTAGATATTTAAAAGATAGTGATGTCCAAATTTTTTTAAAGAAATTAGAAAGTAAAAATATTCATTTTGTTAATATAACCTCGAAGATAGAGGAGGTTTTATATGCTCAAAGGCTTATTGTGTACACAGATGATAAAGTACAAATCGAAGGACCCGTTATAAGCGTTTTAAAAGAAGAGAGAATATTAAAAAAATTAGGTTTTGGCTTACCTTTTATTTATGATTTATCTCTTCAGTTAAATTACTATGGTCTTATAGATTCCATATATTTAGATGAAAAAGTGTTGGTGGATAAACTATGGTAGAAGATATTTTAAAATTAGATTTTAACATTATTGGCGTAATTACTCCAAGAATTAACTTGCCCTCTTTTCCTAAAGACTTAAGCAAGGTAGTAACTTATAAGCCTGAAGAAAGTTTAAAAATTGTTGGGCTTGATATCAAAGATTTAGACAATTTATCAACAAAAGAATTTAGCAAATTACAGTTAGCAGCTTCATTAGGTAATGATGTTATTGTTTTATATGACTTTTCTAAAGGGTTAAATCGCAAAGAAATAAACTACTTTAAATTAGTTTTTAAAAGAATTACTAAGCATTATAAAAAGGTAATTTTAGTTTCAAGAGATATTGAATTTTTAGCTACAACTTGCGATTATTTTGCCATTTATACCAATCATATTGTTTATAAAACTGATAATATATTTGATGATAACTTATATAAGTATATCGATATGCCTAAGATAGTTAAGTTTATTAAATATGCCAATAGTAAAGGTGCATGCTTAAATGAAACAACTGACATTAATGAACTTATGAAAGATATATATCGGAGGGTCAATGAGAATTAAATTAATATTTAGTTATGATGGTTCTAAGTTTAATGGCTTTCAAAGGCAAAAAAATAGTCGAACCGTCCAAGGCGATATTGAAAAAGCTTTAAGTACTATTTATAATGACAAAATTGAAATAAAGGGTGCTGGTAGAACTGATGCTGGTGTACATGCCATTGGTCAATGCGCTCATTTTGACGCTATTGACGATATACCCAAATTAAAAGATAGACTTAATGGTCTATTAAACCCCGATATTGTTATCAAAAAAGTTTCTAAAGAATCATTTAATTTTCACGCTAGATTCAGCGCTATAAAGAAGGAATATGTTTATAAGATTAATGTCGGAGCATATCAGGCTTTCTTAAATGGCTATTATTATCAGCCTAGATTTAAATTAGATATTAATGCGATGAAAAAGGCTTCTAAATTATTCATAGGGACATACGATTTCAAAAACTTTGTTGCCGGTGAGAAAGATGATACTACAACGACAATATATAGCATAAAATTTAAAGAAAGATTTGGTAAGTTGGAAATCAGTTTTATTGGCGCGGGCTTTTACCGTTATATGGTACGCAATTTAATGGGAGCTTTAATTGAGATAGGTAAATATAAAATAAATGAAGATACTATTAAGGAAATGCTATATAATCCACGAATCGCTAAAAGCTTACCAACCGCTCCAAGTGAGGGTCTATATTTAAAGAAAATATGGTATAAATAGGTAATTTTTTAAATTATTGACTTAAATAAGGTAAAAAAATAGCATTTGGTTAGATTTTAATTGACTTTTAGACCTGTTTTTCATATAATTTTAAATGGTACATTTTATTTATGAACTAGTTAAGCGTGGGAAACTGAAGCTAGGGATTAATGAAAGGAATTTATATATGAAATCATTTATGCAAACTAAAGAAAATATCAAAAGAGATTGGTATGTAATTGATGCCGAAGGACAAACTTTAGGACGCGTTGCTACTAAAGCTGCTCATGTTCTAAGTGGAAAACATAAACCAACTTATACTCCATATGTTGATTGTGGAGACTATGTAATAATCATTAATGCAACAAAAGTAGTTCTAACAGGAAATAAACTTGAAGATAAGAAATATTACAATCATTCAGGTTATCCAGGAGGACTAAGAGAAAGAACTGCTAAAACAATGATTAAAGATTATCCTGAAGAAATGATGGAAAGAGCTGTTAAAGGCATGCTTCCTCATAATAGCTTAGGTAGAGCAATGGGTAAGAAATTATTCGTATATCGTGATGAAAATCATAAACATGAAGCTCAAAAACCTAGCAAGATGGAAATATAATAGGGAGGAAATATGGCAAATAAACAAGTATGGACTGCAACCGGTAGAAGAAAGAAAAGTATTGCAAAAGTTACTTTGACTGGTGGTACAGGTAATATTACTGTTAATGGTGTAGATGTTAATGAATATATGCCTTATCAAACACTAGTTATGGATTTAACTCAACCATTAGTTCTAACTGATAACTTAAATCGTTTCGATATTACTGTTGAAGTTACAGGTGGTGGATTCTCTGGTCAAACAGGAGCTATTCGTTTAGGTATAACTAGAGCTTTATTAAAGTTCGATGAAAAAACTGATCAAACAAGAGAAGATAGTTATAGACATATCTTAAAGAATGCTGGATTTGTTACAAGAGACCCAAGAGTTAAAGAAAGAAAGAAATACGGTCTTAAGAAAGCTCGTAGAGCTCCACAATTTAGTAAACGTTAATATTTATTACCAAAGCCCAATATACTGGGCTTTTTTGTTTATTTTGATATAATTAATATGGGAGAGTATTATGAATAAAGATTTTATATATGTTTGTCAAAACGCTAAATATGTTCATATTAATTATAAAAAAGTAGATGAAATAATTAATTTAATTGAAGATAAAGGCGTAAGCCATTGGCTTGACTCTAACCCTTATGGTATTTTAGATTTAAATATTAATGATTTAATACTATTCTTATTTATATATCATGCTATTGGTGATTATTGTCTATGGGGTGAGCCTAAATGGCAAATAAAGGCTGATGATCGAATACTTGATGGTTCTTATGCGACTATATACATTATCGTAAAAAGATTTAAACATAATCAAAATTTTGATATGAGCTATAAAGAATTTAAAGATTTTATGAAAGGCAATGTCGAAATCCCTTTATTAGACGATAGATATAATAATTTAAAAACATTATATGAATTTATAAATTCTTTAGATAAACCATTATCATCAATAATTTTAGATATAAAATCAGACATTGAGTTATTAGAATATCTAGTTAATAACTTATCTTTCTTTGATGATAAAGCCTCTTATCAAGGAAAAGTAATTCACTTTTATAAAAGGGCTCAATTACTCGCCTCTGACTTAATTCATGTTATTAATAAAAAGCTAAATAAAGATATAGATTATTCACATTTAATAGGATGTGCGGATTATAAAGTACCTCAGGTAATGAGATGCTATGGAATGCTTGAATTTGATGATAGTTTAGCATCTAAAGTTGATAATAAAATAGAAATTAAGGAAAATAGTGAAGAAGAAGTTGAAATTAGAGCTAGTGACTTAATGGTAATAGATTATATTTATGAAAAGTTAAATAAAAAATATTCGCGAATGGATATCAATGACTTTATTTGGCTTTTGGGTCAAGATAAAACTAAAATGACTAAACCGTATCATCGTACTATAACGAGTCATTACTAAAATTAAAGGAGGTATTATGAATCTGGTAATTGAAAAACTTAAAAAAGAAGACTTAAAAGAAGCTGTTAAAATATATGATGAAAACCATAATTTGCAGACAAATGAAGAAAAATTGTTAGCCACATATGATGAAATATATAATAATCCTGCTTATCATAATATTGTTGCTAAAGTAGACAATAAGATAGTAGGTCTTGCAACTATTATTATAAATTATGATATAGTCGAGGAATTAAAACCCTTTTTAACTGTGTGGAATTTTGGCATAAAAAAAGAGTATCGCAGAAAAAAGATAGGTACTAAAATGTTTGAATATATTTATGAATTTGCTAAAAATTCTAACTGTGATTTCATTTCTTTAATCGCTGAGGCTAATAACAAAGTTGCTCAATCATTTTATGAAAGCCTTGGCTATAACAAAGAAGTTGGTTATGTAAAACTAATTGATAAGGAAAAATGGTAGGAAAGGATTAAAAAATATGAATTATAGTTATATAATGGGCATTAAAAATGTTGATGAATTAAAAAACAAGAATTTTAAAATTGAGCCAATTGATGAAGATTATGGCATCACTTTTGATGATAGCCAAAGATCGGAGTATGAATCATTTATTTTCCGAAATTTAGAAAATGGCTATTGGAACGAATATTTAGGTAAAGAAATAGTTTTTATATTTAAGTTTAATGACTCTGAAATTAAAAGATATGTGTTAAATAAAAATAATGAAAAAGAAATATTAAAGTTATGTTGTGACTTTGCTGAGTGTAATTTTAATTCTATTGAAGAAATGTTAAAAGAAAACGAATTTTACCTAAAAAATTATTTTGATAATAAGTAATGCGTATGATTTTAGAAGATTATAAAGATTTAAAATATAAAGAATTTACTATGAAAATTACTTCATCTAAATATCCTATTTTGGGAATAAGAATACCGGTTTTAAGAAAATTAGCTAAAAAGATAAGCTATGAAGAATTTATTAAAGAAAGTAATCTTGCTACTTATGAAGAAGTTATGTTACTTGGTATGCTTATTCCTAAAATTAAAGATGAAGAAAAAAGACTTCAAGCTATAAAAAATTACATAAAATATATTGATTGCTGGAGCCTATGTGATACTTTCTGCAGTAATTTAAAGTTCATAAAAAAAGATTTAGATAAATATTATTCCTTTATAGTTGATTATCTATCTAAATCTAAAACTTATTATATAAGATTTGGCCTAGTAATGCTTTTAAAATATGCTAAAGAAGATAGATTCTGGGATGATACCTTAAATAAACTTTTACTTATAACTAATAATGATTATTATGTTCAAATGGCTATGGCGTGGCTTCTTAGTGAAATGGCTGTATACAACAAAACAAAAATCATTAGTTATGCTGAAAGTATTAATCCTGTTGTTAAGAAAATGCTATATCAAAAGATGAAAGATTCATATAGAATAGAGACTAGATAATTTTAAAAAATATATTTATTTACAAAAGGAATCTTTTTAAGTAAATAAACAGTGATATAGGAAATACCTAAAATTAAAAATACATATAATATAAATCCCAAATAAGGTGAAGTTAGGATAAATTTAAATTTCAACAATTTATAAACAACATTAATAAAAAATTGATGAATAACATATATTCCTAAACTACAAGAGCCTAATGATGCAATAAAAACTTGTAGTTTTTTTGGCATCTTTATTTCTTTATTTTTAAATAATACTAATACCATATTAGCAACTAAGAAAACAGTAATAGAACCATAAGAAATTGGAATATAAGGTGTCTTAGTAATAGAACTTATAATAATTAAAACCATAGAAACAATACCAAGAAAGATACTTATTAAAGTTTCCCATAAAGTGGATTTATGATTAATGATATAAGCCCCATATATGTAGTAAAAAACAAAGGCTGAAGCAATAGGAATTGTAAAGGCAATATTAACATTAAAGATACTTTGAATATCCGGAATTAAGATAGAGAATATAAATAGTAAAATAAGAAAATATTTATAGTCTTTTTCTTTTATATTCTTAGTTATTATTCTTAAAAAAGGCGTTATTAAATATAGACCTAATATTGTATATAAGTACCACATATGAGCCCAAAGATTGCCTGTTATAATGTTTTTGAGAGTCTTAGGTATATAATTGATACTTATTACTCTTGTATCAAAATATAGTTCTAAAAAGGAAAAGGCACCACCGAATATTAAGATGATTAATAATATTCTTTTACAATATTTCTTAAGCATTAAAGAAACATCTATGTCTTTATTTAAAAAATACATTCCACTTAGCATTATAAAAAGTGGTATAGAAAAGTAGCATAATAAAGCAACGGTGCTATATATTACTTGTGCATTACCTGCTAAATGGAAAGTATTTATAGTGTTTCCCACAATGTGCATCATAATAACACAAATCATTCCAATTATGCGCAAAAGATCAAGCCAAACCATTCTCTTTTTCATACCATCACCAAATTAATTTTAACATTTGCCAAGTATAATAACAATATTTAGGATAATTAAATAACCTAAGAAACTCATATATTTAAATATGAAAAAGTATATGAGTTTTATTCTGTTTAGTTTTTTATTACTATTAACTGTGGTAGGTTTTGCTAGTGCTAAAGAAAATAAGTTAAAAGATAAAGTGATTCTTGTCGATCCTGGTCACGGAAACAAGGATCCCGGGACTGTCGTGGGCGATATCTATGAAAAAAATATTAATTTAAAGATTAGTTTAAAGCTTAAAGAAGAGTTAGAAAAACAAGGAGCAAAAGTTATCTTAACAAGAGATGGAGATTATGATTTAGCGTATCCCAATGCTTCTTATCGCAAGAAAAGTGATTTTGATAATCGTATTAAATTAATTAATAACTCGCATGGTGATTTATATTTATCAATTCATTTAAACTATCTTGCAAACAGTAAGTATTATGGACCTCAGGTATTTTATGATAAAGACAATAAAAACCTTGCTGAAATAGTTCAACAAACTCTCAACAAAGACATTAAAAGTGATAGAGAAATAAAAAAAATACCTAGCAGTACTTATATGTATGATAAACTAAAGGTGCCTGGTGTACTTATAGAATGCGGCTTTTTATCAAATACTAATGAAAGAGATTTACTACAGTCTGATACTTATCAAGATAAATTATCTAAATCAATTACAAAAGCTTTAAAAAAATATTTCACTTAACTTTCACAAAAAACACTAAAAATGTACAAATAATAATATTATATTTAAAATGATTTGTGATATAATGATAATGCGAAAAAATAAGGTGGCTATTGTGAAAGATAAAACATTTAAATCATTAGATGAACAAATCGCTATTTTAAGAACAAAAGGATTAGTAATTAATGATGAAGAATTTACTAAAGATATCCTTTTGCGAGAAAACTATTTCTTTTTAACAGGATATAGGTTTTTGTTTATGAGATCTTTAAGTGATAGACGCTTTATCGAGGGTACTAAATTTGAAGAACTTTATGCTATGTTTGTTTTTGATAGGCAATTAAGAAATATACTATTTAAAAATATCTTAGTTGTTGAAAACAACCTTAAAAGTATTATGTCTTACGTATTAAGTAAGAATCATGGCTTTAAGGAAAAAAATTACTTAAATCCTAATAATTTTGTTCATGACTCCTCAAAAAATAGGCAAATTAATGATTTAATCCACAAAATGAAAAGACAAATTAGCATAAATGGTAAACAACATAGTGCAACAAGTCACTATTTAGCCAATTATGGTTACATACCACTTTGGGTAGTTGTAAAAGTTTTATCTTTCGGCATTGTTGGAGAGCTTTATACAGTATTACAACACGAGGATCAATTAGAAATAGCAGATGTGTTTAGAGTTGAGATTGATTCCTTAGAAGAATATCTCCCAATTCTAGCTAATTATCGAAATTTATGTGCACATGAAGATATATGCTATTTAAATAGATCACAATCAATAATCGGTAACACCTTATATCATAACCTACTTAACATACCGAAAATGGATGGCGAATATATATATGGTAAAGATGACTTGTTTGCACTAATTATTATTTTAAAGAGAATCTTAAAAAGAGATGATTTTTCTTTAATGTTAAATGAACTTAGTTATGAATTAGATATATTGGAAGGCAAATTAAGTTCTATACCAATAGAGAAAATTCTTGATCAAATGGGATTTCCTGTCAATTATCGAGACATAGGAAGGATGAATTGAAATGGAAGAAAATGAAGAAAAAATTTTAGAAGAAGTAAGTGATAATAATTTTGCAAGTAAAAACGCAAGTAAGAGAAAAAAAGGTAGCCGTATTTTAGTTGTCATTGCTATGAT
Source organism: uncultured Bacilli bacterium (assembly GCA_947598485.1). Lineage (GTDB taxonomy): Bacteria > Bacillota_I > Bacilli_A > RF39 > UBA660 > UBA6448. Next base: position 36,409 of record CANQFJ010000008.1, read on the forward strand.
AGGCGTCTTTTTTGCTGGCTGTGCAGGAATGTTTGGTTTAATTTACGCTTTTCCTTCATTATTTACTAGTGAACTAACAAGAATTGAAAAAAATGTTACAATAACTGATACAGGCATTGCCGAAGCTGTTGATAAAGTTTATAACTCCGTTGTTATAGTATCTGTTTATAATAAAAATAATTTATATGGTTCTGGTACAGGTTTCGTTTACTCTAAAGATGATGATAATGCTTATATATTAACAAATAACCATGTAGTTGAAAATTCTGATAAAGTTATGGTTAGCTTTACTGATGGAAAAGTTATTGAAGCCAAGCTTGTGGGTACCAATGAACTTGCTGATATTGCTGTACTTTCCGTGGATGCTGATGAGTCTTTAGCTGTTGCGGAAATAGGCAGTAGTGAAAATGTTAGAGTTGGTGATACAACTTTTACGGTAGGTGCTCCTCTTGATAGTGTTTATTCTTGGACTGTAACAAGAGGAATTATTTCTGGTAAAGATCGTATGGTTCAAGTAGCCGTTAACAGTGGGGACTACATAATGAAAGTAATTCAAACGGATGCTGCTATTAATAATGGTAATAGTGGCGGCCCATTATGCAATGCTAATGGGGAAGTAATAGGCATTAACTCTCTAAAGCTTGTTGATGAATCTGTCGAAGGAATGGGCTTTGCTATTCCTATTGAACGAGCAATAAAATATGCTGATATGATTAGAAAAGGTGAGATAATTGTTCAACCTCATCTTGGAACATCAATGCTTAATGTAGTTGATATACTATATTCTTATCCAACTAGATATGCTTCTATATATCGTGAACTTGTTGAAAATGATATTAATGAGGGCGTTGTTGTATATAGTGTTGAAAAGGATTCTTCTGCTGCTAAAGCAGGATTAGAATCAGGAGATATTATCACTAAAATTAATGAAGATGATGTCATAAATGTAGCTTATTTTAAGTATTATTTATATAATTATAATGTTGGTGATAAAATTACAATTACTTATATTAGAGATGGTAAAGAGAAAACCGTCACTATTACACTTGAAGGCGCCAGTAAAACTTATTAGAAGTGAGGAGTTCACTTCTTTTTCATTGACTTTTGTATATAGTAAATTTAAAATAAATAGACAAGGAGACTAAATATGAATAATGTTAAACTAAGAAGATTTACAGCATATTGCCTAGACCTTTTAATTATAACTTTAATAGCTACGGGGCTGTTTGAAATAAAGGCTTTGCATCCATATGCTGATAAATATGAAGATGCCTATAATGAATACAACGATTATGTTACAAAAGTAAGAGAAGCTACAACAGGAGAGAAAGCCAAAGAGGGCACTTTAATTGCTTATTTTAATAGTGATTTAAGTGAAGAAGATTTTAAGAAAATTGAAACGGATTTAAATAAGATAGATAATGTCACTGACACTAAACTAGTAACAAAAGAAGATATTTCTAGTGAAGAAAAAGATAAGTTAATCTTATCTATAAAAGATTATTTTAATACTAATGAAAATGTAAGTGCCTACATAGTTTCTATCAAAGATATTGATAAAGCCGATGATATTATAAAAGATATCCAAAAGGTTGAAAATATTGATGAAACATTAGAATATAAAGATTCAGAAGAAATTAAATCAATAGTTGATATGACTGATAGTGAACGGAAAGAATACTTGGCTAAAACGGGTTCTTTACTTAGAGATGTAGATTATTATGGTATTAGCTATAACATATGTTGGCTAGCAGTTATAATTTTATATTTTACTTTATTCCCATATTTTAATAAAGGAATGACAATTGGTAAAAGAGTAGTTAAACTTCAAATGGTAAGAAGTGATGATGAGAAGAAAAAAGTTAGCTTATGGCAATATTTAGTTAAAGCTATTTTATGTCCTATTTATGGTACGGCAGCTTTATCAAATAGTTTAACATTTATTGTTATGGTAATAACTCCATTATTACTAGATGGAGCAAATTTTGCCTATGTTACTACATATATTAATTTAGCAATAAGTTTAATTTGTTATATTGACTTTTTTGTCATTGCGTTTAGAAAAGATGGTTTAGGCATTAGTGATAAATTAGCAAAGGTTAAGGTGATAGATTATGTTGGAAATCAAGAAAATAACTAAAACATACGAAACAGAAAGCTTTAAACAAAAAGCCTTAGATAGTGTTTCTATAAACTTTAGAAAAAATGAATTCGCCGCAATATTAGGACCATCCGGATCGGGAAAAACTACTCTTCTTAATATAATTGGAGGACTTGATCGTTATGATTATGGTGACTTAATTATTAATGGCATAAGTACTAAAAAATATAAAGATCGAGATTGGGATACTTATCGTAATCATCGAGTAGGCTTTGTTTTTCAAAGCTATAACTTAATTGGGCATCAATCTGTCCTTGCCAATGTAGAGCTTGCTTTAACATTATCAGGAGTTGGTAAAAAAGAAAGGACAAAAAGAGCCAAAGCTGCTCTTGAAAAAGTGGGCTTAAAGCAACATATGCGCAAAAAACCAAACCAATTATCTGGTGGCCAAATGCAAAGAGTTGCTATCGCTAGAGCTTTAGTCAATGATCCAGAAATTTTACTTGCTGACGAACCAACAGGAGCTCTTGATACTGAAACAAGTAAGCAAGTTATGGATATTTTAAAAGAAGTTGCTAAACAAAGACTTGTTATTATGGTTACTCATAATCCTGATCTTGCTAAAGAATACGCTACCCGTATAATTAACTTAAAAGATGGTAAAATTGAAGGGGACTCAGATCCTTATGATGGTAAAGAAGAAGCAAAAGAGGAAGAAACCGTAAGCAAGAAAAAGGCCAAGAAGACTTCGATGAAATTCAGAACGGCCCTAGGTTTATCTGTCAATAATTTACTTACTAAAAAAGGTAGAACTATTTTAACTTCTTTCGCGGGAGCCATAGGCATAATTGGTATAGCTTTAATTCTTAGTATTTCAACAGGAGTTCAAGATTATATTGACTCTATTGAAGAGGATACATTATCTAGTTATCCTATTACAATCGAAGCTCAAAGAATTGATGCAAGCAATTTAATGGAAGCTATGAATGATGATCAATATAAAAATGATAAAGAAGATAATATTGCGACCAAAGATATAATGGGCAATATGATTTCTATAATGTCATCAGGTATTGAAACTAATGATTTAAAAACATTTAAAAAATATCTCGAATCTAATAAAAGCGATATTAAAAATTATGCCAATGTTATTAGATATTCATATAATTTACAATTACAAATTTATAGCAGTGATTTATCAAAAATAGATAAATTAAATCCCTCAAACTTATTTGATTCATTTGGCTTTGGCATGGAAGCCTATTCAAGCTTAGCTACTCCTGTTTTTTCTGAAATGCTTGATAATGATGAATTAATTAAAGATCAATATGATGTAGTTGCGGGACATCTACCAGAAGATTATGATGAAGTAGTTCTAGTTGTTGATAAAAACAATATGATAAGTGATTATACAGCTTATACATTAGGGCTTAAAGACAAAAAAGATTTAGAAGAAGTAGTTAGTAAAATGGTTTCTGGCCAAAAGGTAGAATTTACTCAAGATAATTACTCTTTTGATGATATTTTAAATACTAAATTTAAAGTATTGTTAAATACAGATTATTATCAAAAAGTAGGCAGTATTTGGAAAGATATGTCTAGTAATGAAGAGTATTTAAAAAATAAGCTTCAAAATGCTTTAGAAATTAAAATAGTAGGAATTGTAAAAGTAGATGATGAATCTGTTTTAAGCTCTAACAATAGTTTTGGTAATATACTTTATACTAAAGATTTAACGGAATACGTTATTAATAAAATTAATGATGCCCAAATAGTTAAAGAACAAAAAGCAAAACCAGAAATTAATATCTTCACAGGTTCTAAGTTTGGTAGTGGTACAACCAATTTAACAAATGAGCAAAAGCAATACTTAGCCTCTCTTTCTGATGAACAAAGAGAAGAGTTTATGAAGACCTTATCTACTACAAGCTATGAAACAAATCTGATGAGTTTGGGTGTAGTAGATATTGAAAGTCCTAGTATCATTTATATTTATCCAAAAGACTTTGCTAGCAAAGATAAAATAAAAAAGATAATTGAGGATTATAATACCGAAAAAACTAATAAGAAATTAGATGATGAAGTTATTACTTATACTGATTATGTTGGACTTCTTATGAGTAGTGTTACAACTATTGTAGATATTATCAGTTATGTATTAATTGCCTTTGTTTCTGTATCTCTTATTGTATCATCAATTATGATAGGTATTATAACCTACATATCTGTTCTTGAAAGAACGAAAGAAATTGGTATTTTACGTAGTATTGGCGCATCAAAGAAAGATATATCAAGAGTATTCAATGCTGAAACATTTATCGTAGGATCTTTATCAGGTATTATAGGTGTATTAGTTACTTTACTATTAAATATTCCTATAAATATTATAATTAAGAATTTAACTGATATAAGTACCATAGCTAAGCTTCCGGTTATTGGTGCAATAATCCTTGTGGCAATAAGTATGATCCTAACTATGATCGCGGGATTAATTCCTGCGCGTATGGCAAGTAAAAAAGATCCTGTCATCGCTTTAAGAACTGAGTAGCAATACTTGGTTTTTAATTGATAATTTTTATATATTAAGATAAAATAAATTTAGGTGATTATGTATGGCAGTATATGATTATGTAAACAAATTTATAACAAAATATCCATCAACTATTGCTTGGCGCTTAAAAAAACATTCCCAAGTTATTGATGACTATTTAAATCCTGATGAAGAAATTATATACGCGTTTTGTGGTCAAAAAAATAATGATTGGTGGGATTTGTTTACTTCTTGTGTTGTTGTTTTAACTAATAAAAGAATTTTAATAGGCCAAAAAAGAGTAGTATGGGGAAGTTTTTATAATCAAATAACTCCCGATTTATATAATGATATGCAAGTATATAAAGGCTTGTTTTGGGGAAAGGTAACAATTGATACCGTAAAGGAAAAAGTGTATATATCAAACTTGGCTAAAGAAGCTCTAGATGAAATTGAAACACAAATTTCTGAATATATGCTTGAAGCGAAAAAGGAATATAAGAAATCATAATGAAAAAAGTAGTTATATTTATTATTATCTTATTAATAATATTTAGCGCCTTTGCTATATTTCAAAACATACCTAAAAACTATTCCTATAATTATGAAATAGATAAGTTTAATATTGTTGAAAAATATGACAAAGATAAGAAAATATATAGCTTTAATGTAAAAAGCAAAGATAAAGAGTACAATTATTCTATTGAAAGTAAATATTACATGCAAAGAGGCTTAATTACTAAAATAAAAGCTACAGGAAACTGTATTGAGGTAAAACTTAAAAAAATTAATGATTTTTCCATTTGTAAAGATGGGGATAATTACTATACAAAATATTATGATAATGAGTATAATACTAAAAAGATATCTAATTATGAAAATATTGATATTTATGATTTAAATGATGATCATTATCTTATTTGGAACTATAATTATTTTATTGGTATTAGTGATGATAAAAAAGAAAAGATATCTTTATTTAATGATGATTATATAAAACTTAATGTTATTACGAAATATCAAAATAAGCTTGTTATAGCTGATTATAATGAGGAATATATTTTTCAAAAATTTTATATAATTGATCCTATTAAAATGAAAACGGATACTATTAAGTTAGACATTCCTATTTATTTAAATAGTTACTTTATGGGCGAATATAAAGATTATTTATACTTATTTGATATACAAAAAAAACAAGAATATAAAATAGATTTAGATGAAGGAATTGTCTATCGTAATAAGCCTGAGGTATTAAAAAATGGTCAAATGGAGGACTCAAGCGTCATTAAGCTTACAAATAATCAAGAATTATTTACTTATAAGGAATCATTTAACTACATTTTAGAAAATAATAAATTATATTATGAAACCCCTTCGGGAAAAATTGCTATAACAAATATGAATGTTGATAAGATAATATCTCAAGAAGGAAAAGAAGCTTATTTCTTAAATCAAGATACGCTTTATTATGTTAATTTAAATAAGGGAATTAAGAAACTTTTATCCTATAGTGAATGGCAATTTAATAATAGTAATATCTATATTTTTTAATAGCAATTTTAAACTAGTTTCATATCCTATATTAGGAAGTGAAAATATGTTTGAAAAATACCGCGTTAAGGCTAATGATAATCTTGACGAAATAGCTAAAAAGTTTAGAACAAATAAATCATATATTGAAGATTTAAATAATTTAGTTTATGATGAAAGCTTAAGAGAAGGTATGGATATCATAGTACCTAAAGCAAGAGAAAAATATTTTGATACTTATACTATTAATAAAGGAGATAGCTTATATGCTATCAGTAAGAAATATAATATTAATCCCACTTTACTCGCGGCGTTAAATGGGTTAGACAGTAATGATTACATATATCCTAATCAAGTATTATTGTTGCCTGTCGGAAGCTATAGTTATTATATTACTAAAGATGGCGATACTTTAGATATAGTAAGTGATATGTTTAATAAAGGCAAAGATGAAGTAATTAGAGAAAATGGTACAATTTATTTATTGCCAGGACAAGTTTTAGTCAGTAAACGTAAGTAAATATGGTCTATGCACCATTTTCTTTTTGTGTTAAAATAAATAGTAGGGTGGGTATAAGTGATACTAAAAAAGCCTTATGCATATTTAATCAAGTATTTCAAGGTAATTCATTTAGTAATTGCAGTTTTATTGTGCCTAGTTTTACATGAAGGTTATAGTATTTATGAATTCTTTAACACCTATGTCCAAAATAATTATACAACCTCTGTTACGATGGGGCTTTCAGCTCAATATTTACCCTTTACTTTATATTTAAAAATATTTTTGATACTTCTTTTGGTAATCACCATTATTGTTCTACTTGTTCATAAGAAAAAGCCTAATATTCTATATTTTGGTGTAGCTATTTATTATGTAGCTTATATTATTTTCCTTACTTATTTATCCACTGTATTTAAAGGATTTGAATATTCATTACTTGAATCAACTGCAGCCAGAACAATTAGAGATATATCTTTAATGATATTACTGCCTCAGGTTATTTTTATTATTTTTATTATTCTTAGAACCTTAGGCTTTAATTTAAAGAAGTTTAATTTTAGCCAAGATATAAAAGAACTACAACTTACTGAAGGTGATTCTGAAGAAGTAGAAGTTAATATAAATTTCGACCCATACAAGGCTAAAAGAGGAATTCGTCGTATTGCAAGAGAACTTTTATACTATGTTAAAGAAAATAAAATGATGGTTACCGCGATAGGGGTAGTAGTTGTTGGAGTAGGCCTTTACTTTTTATATTCTACATCTTCTACCAACTATGATAATACTTATAAAGTAGGTAAACAATTTACTTATCAAAATTTACAAATAACTATTAAAGATTCTATAATAAGTAATTTAAATTACCAAGGTTCTGTCATAAATAAAGGCAAATATTATTTAGTTTTAAAAATGAATGTTCAAAATAATTTTGGCAATGCTGTTTCTTTAGATTACAATAGTTTTAAAATAATAACCGGAGGTATTGGTTTAGTTCCAAGTAATGCTTTAGCAAAAAGCTTTTTGGACTATAATGCTTCTTCTTTACCTATGATGTATACGTCTAAAGATAACAAAGATGTTATATTGATTTATGAACTAAGTGAAAAAATGATAAACAAGAGTATGAAAATTCAGTTATATAATGGTTCAACATATGAAAATGGCAAATACTATGATAGAAATATTTTTATCCCTATCAAGCCTAGAATTATTGATGAAGTAGAGATGGTAGGTAGCTATAATATTAAAGATTCAATTAAACTTGATAATACTTTCCTAGGCAATTCTACAGTATCATTTAATTCTCTTAGTATAGCTAAGAATCAAATTTTTACTTATCAAGTTTGTAGCAGTGATAACGAATGTAAAGAATATAAAGATATGATTACAGCATCTATGTTAAATGGAAGAAGTAATAATTATATTTTATTAATAGATTCCGAATTAATATTAGATAAAAATTCTGCTTATGCTAAAACTTATGAATCTTATTCATCTTTTGCCGAAAACTTTATATCAATACAATATAAAATTGGCGATAAAGTAGTCAGCGATAAAGCTATTAATGTTACTCCAACGACAGACGGCATTAATTTCTTTGCATTTGAAGTACCATCTGAAATTACCGAAGCTAGTATTATTCAAGCTATTATATCTATTAGAAATAGTAGATATATAGTTAATCTTAAAGCATAAAAAAAGAAGCTTCTTTGCTTCTTAAATTTAAACTGGAGGAACCGGCCAGATTCGAACTGGCGATCAGGGTGTTGCAGACCCACGCCTTAGCCACTTGGCTACGGTTCCGTGACTAACAAACTGATTATATCAAAATATATTCATTTTTTCAATTAAAATGCTAAGTAAATATAAAGGATACAATTTAGTAGATGCGAGTTTACATATAAAAATGGTTAATATTTAGGCATTATGCTTTTTTCATGCTAAAATATAATATATAATGTGGAGGAACTATGTTTATATTCAGCAAAATAAAAAGAAGATTAAAGTCTTATACTAGGTGGGGCAAATTTTATACTTGGCAAGAAAGACATACTAAAGTACAAAACAAAACTATATATGAAATATTTAATGATTATGCCATAAGGCATTTAGATGATAATGCGATTGAGTATTTTGGCAAACACTTTACTTATAGAAAAATGCTTGAATTAATTCAAAATACTGCAGACTCTTTAATGAGTTTAGGCATAAAAAGATATGATATTGTTACAATAATTATGCCTAATACCCCTGAGGCTTTACTTATATTTTATGCTGTTTCAAAAGTTGGCGCTGTTTCCAATTTTATTCATCCTCTTTCAAGTAGTATTGAAATTAATAATTGTCTTAAAAATACCCAAAGTAAATATGTCTTTGTAATTGATGCCTCTTATGATAAGTTAGATTTTGACTTAAATAATACTAATGTAGAAAATATAATCGGTATTAGTGCCGGTAGCTCGATGCCATTTTATATGCGTTTTGCTTATTATTTAAAAGCGGGTCATAAATATAAGAAACCACATAAAGAAAAAATCATGAGTTGGCGAAAGTTTTTACTATTAAAAAGTGAAAGAGTAAATATTATTAAAGATAAAGATGTTAGAGATAATCCTGCGGTTATTCTCCAAAGTGGAGGCACTACAGGAGTTTCTAAAGGAATAGTTCTATCAAATGGTAACTTTGCTTCAATGTTTTTTCAAGCTAAAACCTTTTGGAAAGGCGTAGTACCTGGTGACAAGATATTATCAATTATGCCTGTTTTTCATGGCTTTGGTCTTGCCCTTTCTATTCACTGTCCTATAAGCATGGGTGTTGAGAGTATTCTAGTACCTCAATTTAGTGCTAAAACATTTGATAAACTTTTAAACAAGCATAAACCAAATTTAGTGTTTGGCGTTCCAACATTATTCGAAGCTTTAACTCAGTCTAATAATGTTAAAAATCTAGATTTGTCTTGTTTAAAATATATTGTAAGTGGTGGCGATAGTTTGTCTTCATCATTACAACAAAAAATAAATAATTATTTGAAGGAGCATGGAGCATCTTGCAAAGTTAGCCAAGGTTATGGAATGACCGAGTGTTTAGCAGGTGCTGTAGTTAATTTAGGTATTAATGATAAACCGGGATGCATAGGGATACCAGGACCACAGATTGATATTAAAATTTGTGAGCCATATAGTCAAAAAGAAGTTAGAGATGGTGTTGAGGGAGAAATATGCATATCTTCACCTACAGTTATGCTAGGTTATCTAAATAATGAAGAGGAAACCAATAATGCTTTGCAAATTCACTCGGATGGCTTTACTTGGCTTCATACGGGAGACTTGGGATATATTGATCCAAAAGATAGAATGATATATTATACACAAAGACTTAAAAGAATGATTATTTCAAGTGGCTATAATGTATATCCAAGTCAAATTGAGGAAGTAATTGAATCTCATGAAGCAGTTCTTTCTTGTACTGTAGTAGGCATACCTCATCCATATAAAGTTGAAGTTGCCAAAGCTTGCATCGTATTAAAAAATAATTACTTAGATACTCCGCTTCTTAGAGCTAGCATTAGAAAACATTGTGAGAAAAATTTGGCTAAGTATGAATGGCCGTATAAATATGATTTTAGAAAATCATTACCTAAAACTAAACTAGGTAAAATAGATTTTAAAAAGTTACAAGAGGAAGAATAGAACTTATTACAAGTTCTTTTTCTATTGGATAATAAATAAAATTATGATAGAATAAAACACATATAAAAAGGAGAGAAAATGAATAATTATAATTTTACGTCTATGAATGACGATGATATAAAAAATGTTTTCCCTAGCTATTATGAATATTTTAACCATATATACGGAACTTCTTTGTTTACGGATTTATGTAGAAAAAGAATAACCAAAGGAGAATACAAATCTAAAACTTTAGCGGTTTTTGATCCTGCATATGGGCAAGCAAAAGAAGCCATGGCTAAAAGTGAAAACGGAGATATAAAAATTGTCATCATGCGAACAGCTGAAGGGCAAGATATAGGTTATTTTCGCATTAGATTTTTAAATATTGAAGGGGTGAATATTGCCTGTGTAGCAGAACTAGTATTACCTACTGAGCTTGAAGGCAATAGAGCAGATAGTTTAAAAGAAATGATAAGTGCAATAGAAACACAAGTTGCTACGGATTGCCTTGATACAGATAGATTAGATTTTGAAGTAGGAGTAAATGATTTGGAAATGCAAATAGCTCTTGTTGAAGCAGGATGTATACCTTTACCTGGACAAGATGATAGCGCAAAATTAACTTTTATGTACGAAAAGCAATTAAGAAAACAAAAAGCTACCCGATAGTAGCCTTTTTTCTTGCAACATTTTCATCTTGGACAATACTATTTGCAATGTCTATTAATTGGTCACTTAAAGAATGGTCATTATCATTATACACGTTAAATGAAGGCGTAGGGCCTTCACAATTTCTTTGAGAATTTCTTACTCTTCGTTGAAGATATTGATCATTCCAATGGTCGATTGCTCCATCTTTAGTAAGACGCGCCTTTAATCTTGCAATTTTAACCTCATCATTACCATTGACTAAAATCGTGTAATCACATCTGTCAAAAAGATCTATATAGCTAAGAAAGGCCCAGTCTACTATAACGTAATCCATATCACGATAAGCATCGATAAAGTCCATAGCATCTTTTTCTACATCGCTTTTAATTGTATCCATCCAAACAACATTATTTTCATTTTTGCTAGAAATATAGCTTAATAGATGTTTAGGTTTTTGCGTTATACCAAATTTTTGGCATAATTCATCGGCTTTTTCAAAAGTATATTTATGCATAGAATGATCAAGATGTAGGACAACGGAATCATCTAATAATTGATTTAGGATATTAGTTACAGTACTTTTACCAGCACCAGATCCGCCATATACACCAATTAATTTCATATTACTCCTTTTTTTTGCTATTTATTATAGATATTAAACCTAAAATGTCAATCTATTAAATATACAAATAATGCTATTATGGAAATTAAAATAAGTAGTATAATATTGTTTGAAAGGTTATATTATGGGTATAATTTGGGAATTAATAAAACTTTTAGGAGAAACTCCATCGCCAAAAGATAAGGAAAAAGAACGTAAAGAAAAGGAATTTAATGAGTTAGCAGACTATCTAGGCATGACAGAAGATGAAAAAGAAGACTGTAAGTTAAGTGGGATAACTCCTGAGGAATGGGCCGAAGAAAATGACCCGGATTATGAAGATGATTAATATGGATGATAAGATAAGAGAATTAATTAAAATATTAACGGATAATAATAAAACTATTAGCACAATGGAATCTTGTACAGGTGGAGGTCTTGCTAATGCTATAACAAGTATTGAAGGTGCAAGTGATATCCTAAGATTTAGTGCCGTTACTTATTCAAATGAATATAAAATTAAAATGGGCGTAAGTAAAGATGTTATTGATAAATACACAGTTTATAGTATTGAAACCGCAAGAGAGATGGCCTATAACATCGCCAAATTTGCTGAATTCAATTATGGTGTAGGCATAACAGGTAAACTTAATAGAGCTGATAAGCAAAATTTATTTGGTGAAGATAATAAAGTCTTTTTTAGTATTTATGATAAAGATAATGATAAATACTATGATAGTGATTTAATAGTCAAAGGACCAAGTCGCAGAAAAAACAAAGAAGAAGTAATAAACAAGATAATAGATAATTTACTTAAAATAATTAAAGGTTACTAGCAATAGTAATTTTTTTAATTTAATGTAACCAAATTATAACTTAGAAAGTATTATTAGTGAGATGTCTCAAAAGAGGAGTTTAACATGATAGATTTTGATAATATATATGAAGAGTATAAAAACACCGTTTATCACTTAGCAATAAGTTATCTCAAAAATTCTTATGATGCTGAAGACATAGTTCAAAATGTTTTCTTAAAACTTCATAAGAATTTAGCAAAGCTAGAAAATGATAATCATATTAAAAACTGGCTTATTAGAGTGACTATTAATGAGTGTAAGACTTATCTATTATCAAACTGGCATAAAAAAGTAAGGCCCTTTGTAGATAATGAAGAAAATTCTATAAAAGATCCTGTTAAAGATGATGAAACATTAAATAGTGTATTCTTACTACCTAAGAAGGACCGTTTAATAATTCACTTATATTATTATGAAAATTATAAAGTAAAAGAAATAGCTAGTATTTTAAAAATAAAAGAAAATACTGTTAAACAAAGATTAGCAAGATCAAGAGAAAAACTAAAAGACATTTTAAAGGAGGAATAAGTACGAATAAGTATAAAGATAGTTTTAAAAAATATGAAGTTAAAGATGAAGTCAAAGAAAATATTATGCGAAAAATAGAAAATCCTAAAAGATTTAAAGCCTGTTATGCTCTATTATTCGTGGGTATATTAGGTATTATATCTCTTACTACAGTATATGCTGAGCAGATAAAAGAGTTCTTTAAATCATGGAGCGTAGAAGACTCTGCTGCTATTGTGCCTGAGGGAGCATCCGTTGATGTAATTGCCCAAAAGACTAACTTTGATGCTGTTAAACTCGAAGAAAATCATAAACGAAGCGAAGAAATGCCCGTGAGTCAGGCTGAAGAAGAAATAGGAATAGATTTACTAAAATATAAAGATAATAAAGTTGTTTATACCTTAGGTAATTTCTATAATAAAGAGGGTTTAGTTTCTGATATTTATGTAGGATACGAAATGATATATCAAGATAAAGATATATCTGAATTTGAAAACATTACCGAAGGCAATAATAAGATCAAAAGACTTAGTCTTCATGCTGATATTTATACCAATAATTTTGAAGAAGATGCTTTGCTTAATGATTTATGGTTTATTTATGTTGATGGAGACAACCCAAATTTAAGTAATTATCAAAAAATAGATCTAAAGAATATAGGTGTTACAGCAGTATACTATGAGATTGATACTAGAGATCCAGAAAAAGATCCAAAAACAGATAGGTTTCAAAGTGTGGGTAATGAATTAAGATTTGCTTATAAAGGAGTAGCTTATACTTTGACTGGTCAAAATATGACTTTAGAGGAAGTTATTAATATAGCTAATGAATTAAGCATTTAAATACATTAAAAAGGATAACCAAGGTGGTTATCTTTTTTGGTTAGTTATTTATATTTAGCATCTCACGATATATAGTATAATCTAATTCTTCATAGCAAACAAATATAACATTAATTTTATCATAACTACTATTAGAAACGGTATCTATAGCAATTTTGCAGGCTCTAGCTTTAGGAAAACGAAATGCTCCGGTGCTTATGCAAGGAAAAGCAATCGTTATTTCATCTAGGTTATTTTCTAGACGATACTGCTCTGCTAAAGCCATAGAGTTAATGTAACAATTTCTAAGTACTTGTTCTTCATCATGCTTACCATCTTTATATATAGGACCAACTGTATGAATAATTTTCTTGCATTTTAGATTATAAGCATTAGTTATTTTAGCTTCACCATCTTTGCAACCACCAAGCTTACGGCATTCTTCTTTAAGCTCTGGCCCTGCCATATAGTGTATTGCTCCATCAACACCGCCGCCACCTAGTAAAGAGTTATTAGCAGCATTTACTATTATATCAACATCAAGTGTCGTTATATCTCCTAACAATACAGTTATTTTATTTACCATATTATCACCGACCTTAGATTCAATATGATTATTATACCATTAGCGAAGTAAATTAATTATATTAAATTTAGTAGCTTTAAAAGAACCATTTATTATTTATTTCATACCTTATATTAGGTGATTTTCATGAATGATGAAAGAGCTAAGAAAAAGGTCGTAATTGACGCTGGGCATGGTGGTACCGATAGCGGAACAGTTCATAACGATATAGTAGAAAAGGACTTGACTTTAAAAATAAGTAATTATATTAAAGAAAGATTAGATGATTTAGGAATAGAAAATTCTTTAAGCAGAACTGGCGATGAATTGCTAGATCAAAATACAAGACCTGAACGAATACAAAGCTTTTATGGCAATGGCAATGATGTTATAGTTTTATCCAATCACATAAATGCAGGAGGCTTAGATACTAGTAATTATCAAGGATTAAGTGATATAATGTTTATGTATGGAGTTGAATTTTATGTTAAATATGACGAAAGAAGATTCCTTAAGAAATTACTTAGGCAAAGAAAGAATACAAAATCTAAAAAAACTTTATATACTTGTTCAAGAAAACAATCTTGAAATTGATGATAAGGCTTATAATAATATGCTAGAAATCTTAAATAAGTATTCTTCTGCTAAAAAAAATTATTTCTATACTTACTTTATAACTAAAAATATATTAGAGAAATATTGTGACTTAAGTTATAATGTAATATCTAAAATTACTATTTTAAAAAATGTAGAACTTTATAAGATGCTTGATTTTATTAATGAATATACAAAGTTTAACTTGGACTTTAAAATATCAATAGTGGATGAATTTTCAAAAATTGGTATAATAGAAGAACGAGCTTTATTTAAACCAATATCAAGCGACTTATATAAAAAGCTTCTTCAAATTTTTAGTATAAAATATAAAAAGGGATACACTAAAGAATCTAGAGACTTATATGAGCAATCAAAATTAAGCACTATTCAAAAGAAATCCAAATATATTACAAAGACTATTATATCATACAATAAAAATTCTTATTTAGTGAATCAAGAACATTTTATTAAACCTACTAATTCAGTTCTAGAAATTATGTGCTCTTTATCAGATATAATTGTAGATAATGAAGATGATTTTAAAAAGTTTATTGATTATCTATATAAACTGTTTTGGGAAAATAATGTAAAAAATTATGCTAAAAATAAAGAACTAGATTTTATAAATAATATTAGGAGGTATTATTATCATGATTTAGAACACGGAAAAAACACTGATGTGAAAAAGAAATTTAAGCATGTTAAAGATTTTTACATAGAGTCAATTAATAAAAGCATACCTAAAACAGCAAAGGATTGGCAAAATATTCAGGAACACATCTATGACCTGTTAATAGAATTTTTAGAGAAAATAGAAATAAAATAGCTAGTATTAAATTGATTTTTTACCTTTTCTGCCAAATGGATTATGGACCCGATTGTCATAATATTTAAATGTATGAGTCTCTAAAATATCATACTTAAATATTATGGATATATTTCTGTCTTTATCTGTTTCAATTCTTTCTATTAAAGCAAAGAGTAAATCTCTATTAGGATTGCTTAAGTTCAATAAAAATTTTATATTGCCTATATAATCTGGTTTTTTGTTATTATTATGTTTTGCTTTTAAGATCTCCATATTTATATCTTCTAATTGCCTATTTAAATTCTTAAGTTTTTCTTCAATAGGTATAGATAATAATTTATATTGTTCAAGAGAAATATCCCCATCTATTCTATCTTGATATAGTGTCTGCATAGATTCAATAATTTTTATCTGTTCTTTTTCAATATTTTCTTTTTTTCTAAGAAAGTCATTAGAATTGTTTTTTGTTCTTTTTATTATTTCATCATTTAGATCATTATAATTTAAATCGTTAAACAACCCATCTAAACAATTTTTGATTTCTTTAAGAACTAATTCTTCAAAATAATTATAAGCAAAGAAATGTGGTTCACATAAACGTCTAATAGGATCTCTTGCATATCTGTTACAATTGATACACCAGTAATCTTGCTTTTTTCTATAAAGGATACCTAAACGACTTCCACATTCTTTGCAAAATAATAATCCTTCTAAAAGCCTTTCGGGCCTTTTTCTTTTTTGATAAGTTCTATTTTTGCTTTTTTTCTTTCGATTAATTAACATAAATGTTTCTTTATCCACTAATGGTTCATGAGTATTTTCAACAATAATCCATAAATTTTCATCAAGAACTATTTTTTTCTTTGATTTATAACTTGCGTTAGTTTGCGTATGTTGAACCATATCACCTGCATACATTCTATTTTTTAAAATAGTATATACTGAATGAGATGACCATTTTTTTTCCCTTCTTACTCCTGAGGTTAGTAGCATATTCTTATATTCAGCAGGTGTTGGTGCACCTAATTTGGTTAATCTAGTTGCTATTTCACTAATTCCTATTTCATTACTTTTCCATTCAAATATTTTTTTGACGTATTCGCAAACTTTAGGATCGGGGATTAAATGGCCTTTATCGTTTGAATCTCTCATATAACCATAACAAGGTTTACTACCTATAAATTTGCCTGCTGTTCTTTTAGAATCTAATACATTTCGAACTTTTAAAGAGTTTTGTTTGCTATAATAATCGTTGCAAGCAATAATAAAAGTAGATGAATCGTTACTAGCTTGATTTTTCATACTATCATAGTTTTCAACAATAGATATAAATCTTACTTTATTTTCTGGAAAATAAGTTTCAATATAATAACCAGTCATAACATGGTCTCTACCTAATCGTGATAAATCTTTTACAATGACAAGATTTATTTTTTTTGCTTTAATATCTTCAATCATTTTTGCAAATCCAGGTCTATCAAAATTAGTTCCAGAGTAACCATCATCAACATATTCATTTACTAAATTAAGACTATTATGCTTACAATAATTTCTTAATATTTCTTTTTGATTGGAGACACTTTCACTATCAGATTCATATTTTTTATCTTTATCTTCTTGGGAAAGTCTAATATATATACCAGCATTATAATCTAAGTTAGATAAGTAACTATTATTCATTCTTCTAAACATTCCTTTCCGTCTCACTCCGTTCGTCTTTAAGAAACAAACGACAATGAAAATAAATATTTATAAATTT
>CANQFJ010000009.1 GCA_947598485.1 uncultured Bacilli bacterium
TAATATTGCTGTTCTTCATCTTTTGTCCAGTTGAACATATCTCTTATATAAACATTATTTTTGATTATACCATTATTTCCTAATTCTTTGTCATGGTTAATATAATCATTTAATAATACTTCATTAAAATTTGATAAAACATTATCAATATCTATACCTATACGCATATCTCACCTCTTTAGAAATATTAAAATATTTAAATAAAAAATGTTTGCATTAGAATATTCCTTAATTTATAAGGCATTATTCTCATTTTTGCAAACATTTAACTTTTTTGCAAACAATTTGCAAAAAAAATGCATTATTTTTAATATTATTTAGTAATTTTCATATTTCGTATTAGATCTCAAGCCCTTTATTTATAAGGGATTAATACCTACTTTCCACAACAGTTTTTATACTTCTTTCCACTTCCACATGGACATGGGTCATTTCTTCCTACTTTTTGAACCTTAACTGGCTTTGCTTTGACTTTTTCTTTACCATCATTGGCTACACCATTTAAAGTTTGTTTTCTTTCAATGTTTTGTCTAATTTCAGCTTTCAATAAGAACATGGCAATATCTTGGTCTATCTTATCTAATAATTTATCAAATAAATCAAAGCCCTCCATTGTATATGCTTGAACAGGATTAGTTTGACTATAACCACGTAAGCCAATACCTTCCTTTAGGTGTTCCATAGTATTCATATGTTCTACCCAATTTGAATCAATTATTCTTAAAGATATTGCTTTTTCAAATTCGGTTTTAATAGGCAAGTCTTTAATTTTGTCTTCATAATCTTTAATTACTAAATCATATATATGATCTACTACTTCTTGATCTTTTAAATCTTTAATATCATCAAATTTTAAATTACCTTTCTTTAAGAAGTTAGTATTAACATACTCTACGATTTCTGTTCGATCGTCCTCAGTTAAATATCCTTCAGGAGCTATATGCGATTCACATAAAGAAACGATAGCGCTTCTGAAGCTTGCTAGAACTTTATCGTGGATATCATCAGTATCAATTATTTCATTTCTCTTTGTATAAATAATATCCCTTTGTTCATTTAAAACATTATCATAGTCAAGAAGGCTCTTTCTAATATCATAGTTATTACCCTCGACTCTCTTTTGAGCAGTTTCAATACTACGAGTTAAAGTTTTACTACGAATAGCCATGTCATCATCCATGCCTAAAGACTTAAGCATATTTTTTATTCTGTCAGTACCAAATCTACGCATTAAGTCATCTTCAAAAGATACAAAGAATTGGCTCATTCCTGGATCCCCTTGACGGCCTGAACGACCACGAAGTTGGTTATCAATTCTTCGAGCTTCATGTCTTTCGGTGCCTATTACACATAGACCTCCTAGCTCTTTTACTCCTTCGCCAAGTTTAATATCAGTACCACGACCAGCCATGTTCGTAGCAAGGGTTATAGCATCTTTTTCGCCGGCATGCGCAATAATTTCAGCTTCTCTTTCATGATTCTTAGCATTCAATACTTCGTGCTTTAAACCAGCCTTTTTTAAAAGCTCACTTAAATGTTCATTTGATTCTACTGAAATTGTACCAATTAGAATTGGTTGCCCTGTAGAATGGATTTCTTTAATTGTATTTATTATAGCTTTATATTTACCTTTTTCTGTAGCATATACTAAATCAGGTAAGTCTTCTCTTATAACTGGTTTGTTAGTAGGAATTTGAATTACATACATATTATATATGTTTCTAAACTCTTCTTCTTCTGTTTTAGCAGTACCAGTCATACCAGAAAGCTTGTTATACATTCTAAATAAATTTTGGAAAGTTATAGTAGCCATTGTTCTTGTTTCTTCATTAATTTCTACGCCCTCTTTGGCTTCGATAGCTTGGTGTAATCCATCAGAATATTGACGACCA
The DNA here is from genome assembly GCA_947598485.1 of uncultured Bacilli bacterium. Classification (GTDB taxonomy): domain Bacteria; phylum Bacillota_I; class Bacilli_A; order RF39; family UBA660; genus UBA6448. The sequence goes on from CANQFJ010000009.1 coordinate 1,893, forward strand.
TGCATTAAACGTCCTGTAAATTGGTCTACAATTATAACTTCGCCATTTTCAACAACATAATCAACATCTTTAGCAAAGGCATAATTAGCCTTTAAAGCTTGATTTAGATGGTGAACCATAACAGTATTATCGATATCATAAAGATTAGAAATATTAAGAATTTTTTCAATCTTTTTACTTCCATCTTCGGTAAGGGAAACCGACTTTGTCTTAGCATCTACACTATAATCTACGTCTTCTTTTAATCTTTGAACAGCTCGATTTGCTTCAACATATAAATTACGAGATTGGCTCTTACCTCCACTTATAATAAGAGGCGTTCTTGCTTCATCAATTAAAATAGAATCGACTTCATCGATGATACAAAAGTTAAGAGGCCTTTGAACTCTTTCATCTTTTTGTACGACCATATTATCTCTTAGATAGTCAAAGCCTATTTCATTATTAGTTGAATATGTAATATCTTTATTATATACTTCTTGCTTTTCTCTAGCGGATAAATCACGTAAGTTTACTCCGACAGTAACTCCTAATAAGTTGTATATAGGTCCCATCCATTCCGCATTTCTTTGTGATAGATATTCATTAGTAGTTACAACATGAACACCTTTTCCTGATAAAGATTCAACATATGCAGGTAAAACAGTAGTTAAAGTTTTGCCTTCACCTGTCTTCATTTCAGCAATATTACCAAAATAGATAGCTAAAGCTCCTATTACTTGTACTTTATAAGGCTTTTCCCCAATACCTCTGTAACAGGCTTCTCTAGCCAAAGCCATTGCCTCAATTAAAACATCATCTAAAGATCCTCCATCAGCAATTTTATCTTTAAACTCTTGGGTTTTCTTAGCAAATTCTTCATCTTTAAGTTTCTCCATTTCTGGTTCCAAACTTATAATTTGATCCGCTAACTTATCAAAACGACATAACTCTTTATACTCTGAATCAAATAACTTCTTAACAAAATTCATCTTGCCACCTCACAAAGTATTATAACATATCAGTAATAAAATAACATTAAAAAAGTCCTGGATTAGGACTGATCATTATCATGATTTAAATTATTTACTGATGTTGCTCTATAAGTATCTTCATCATCTTCTTTTTCTTGAGAAGTAGTTTCTTTTTTCTTCATATTTAACTCTTCCTCACTCATACTATCAAAAGATGGAGCTGTACCGGGTATTATTTGTACCGAATTATCTATTTCTGTGCCTGTTTCTTCTTCTAAAGGCTCTTTGATAAAATCATCTTGGTTCATATTTAAAACTCTCCTTTATTATATTAAGTTTATCAATTATTTCTATAACTAACAATATAAAGAAATGCTCTTTACACTAAAAAAGTCGAGATTATCGACTTCTTTATTTAACATTTATTATACCTAACTTCGAATCTTTTCTAGTATAAAGAACTGATACACATTCTTCATCTATGTTCTTAAATACAAAGAAATCATGATTTAATAATTGCATTTGAAGTACGGCTTCTTCTTCACTCATTGGTTTAGTATCAATATTTTTTCTCTTTACTATTACAGATTTATCTTCTGAATCTTCATCTTCTTCGACTTCAAAATCAAAATTCATCTCAAATGATGGAACATTCTTATATTGTTTTGAAAGTCTTGTTTTATTTTTACGAATCATTCTTTCTAATTTATCTATAATTAAATCTATAGCGGCATATAAATCATTATGACTTTCTTCTGCTCTTAAAGTAAATCTTGAGGTTGGAACAGTTACTTCAACCGTTTGCTTTTCATTCTTAACTCTAATAACAACTGAGCAATTAATACTATCTGCATTGTCAAAATATTTATCAAGTTTTGCAAGCTTTTGCTCTATGTACTCCTTTATGGCCTTTGTGACCTCTACTTTGTCGCCACGAATATTAGTTTTCAATATATCATCTCCTTATTAATATTTTATCATCAAAATACAAAAAAAACTACTATACAGTAGTTAATTGTAAGGTTTCTACATCTTGAGCTTGTAATCCTTTTGGCGTTTCAATAAGTCTAAAATTAACAATATCTCCCTCGGATAATGTTTTATACCCATCCTTTTTAATAACAGAGTAATGAACAAAGATATCTGCTAAATTACCAGATTCTATAAATCCATATCCTTTCTCGTTATTAAACCATTTAACCTTTCCTTTCACTTCTTAAACACCTCTTTTCATGATTTAAATTTAACACACTACAAGGGGCGTTTCAAATAAATTCGTATGCCAAAATTCGACATAAATCGGGCTATTTAAATTCTATGTATTATAAAATCTAAAAAGTTGTTTTTTAAAAAAAATGATGTTTTTTTTCATAATAGTAATAATTAAGGTTTAATTTATCAACTAGGTTTATAAGATTATCATCTTCATTAATTAAATATAATCTTTTTTTGTTACATCTATTTTTTAATATAAGCATTATTTCACTCGGAGCTAAAAGATTACTATCAAGTTCAAGACTGCCCATTTGATTAAGGTTATCCACATACAAAAGTCTTAAATTTTGACCATTTATTAAAAAGTAATCTTCTTTATTAACCTTTAGAATACTATCTAAGGGACTTATATCTATTTCTTTATATCCTATTTCTTTAAAGGCCTCTTTTAAAGTCTTTTTTTCGTTATATGTATAAAGAAAGTCTGTAATAATCAAAACTTTTTTATGCCAAATAAATTTATTTAAATGTAGTACTTTTAAGTGATTGCTAAGTTCTTTAACAAATTCATCTTTATTTTGAATATAACCATTATTTAATGCTTTACTACTTAATGATAAATTATAGTAATTACTATTATTCCTTATTGTTATTTGACTATCTCTAAGATATACAATGTTATTGTAAATCTTTTGGTGATGCTTCATAGAACTTTTCAGGATCCATTGATTTACCTTGGTAGTAAACCTCAAATAAAAGAGATGGACTTTGGATTAATTTGTTTTCAGAACTATTGCCAATTTTAGTTCCTGATGATACATATTCACCAACTTTTAGGTTAACATTTTTTAAAGAATAATAAATAGTTGTTAGATTGCTATTATGAGATATTTCAACCACAGTTCCTAATAGAGCATCTGTCTTAATATTTTTTACCTCGCCATCTAAAGCCGCTACTACTTCAAAAGATTTATCAGAATTATAAATTATACCTGTTGAGGGCATATATGTATTTTCATAATAAATTAATGAAGATTCTTGCTTAGTGTCATCATCATCTTTACTATAATAAGATGTCTTAACTTTTACCTCCTCTGATACATAAGGCTTTACGATCTTAGGGTCTTGTACTTCACCTTCAACAGCTTGTGTTTCATTTGTAAGCAAAGATTTTGAATAATTTAAATCTTCTGGTGTTTTAGATAATAAACTATTTAGACCAGCAATTGCTACAAATGATAAGGTAATAATTAAGACATATAAAGTTGGTAATACAAATGTTTTTAATTTTCTTTTTTTCATCTTTCCTCCTATAATAGAGTATGGATGAATAAAATTATTTTATACTTGTTATGTTTTGGCAATTGCATTTATATCATTTATTTCGATATTTTGATAATAATGTTTTAAAATATCTTTATAGGTATACCCTTCCTTCGCCATTAGTTGAGCACCATATTGACTCATTCCCACGCCATGGCCAAATCCTTTGGTTGTTATATAAACTCCATCATCTTGAACATCAATAGTAAAATCAGTAGACTTTAAATTAAGAAGAGAACGAACTTCTGTCCCACTAAAAAACTGATTATTTATATTTAATGATGATACCCGATGCGAAGACGTTAATTTAATATTATTGATATCAATCGTTTCACAGCTAATGCCTAAGCTTGTACAAAATTCTTCTCTACTAAATATACTCGTTGTTTCATAATTATCATTTTGAGTATCTTCTTTAGAAACAACAGTCGTAAGATAATCTTTTTGAATACCAAATACTTCTTGAGCATCTTCAGTATAACCATTACTCATTGAATAATAAAAGGCTGCTACTATTTCACCATTATAAGTCATAATCATGTCTTGTGTTTCTTTTACAACATTTTTTAATTTATTATAATAGTATTCATAGTCTTCTTGCCAATTGTCTTTCATTTGTTCCTGGGTAATATGAACTTGACTTGTAGTATCATTTGTCAAGTCATAATCTTTATCCGAAATAGAAATCATATAATATGCAAAGGTTCTTGCCGCGATGGCTTGAGCTTTTAAAGCTTCTTCTTCAAAAGATGCTGGCATTTCTCCTACAACAACTCCTAAAACATACTCCTCAATAGGATATGTATCTATTGTATTATCTTCTGTATCTTTTACCTTAACATAGGTATCATTATCATGATAAAAAAAAGAAGTTTCTTTTTTAAAACTTCTTACTCCCGTATATACTACACATAAAACAATAATAATTTCTAAAAGTATTTTGTTTTTCATGAGCTTTCCTTTTATATTGCTTCGATAATATTAATTATAAACATCGAAGACGTATATGCTAAACTTAAAATTAATAAAAACGCCAATACCCTTGCTTCATTTTTGTATTTAGATTTAATAATGTGATCAAAGTTTACTCCGCTTAAAGCAAAGGCTGAAAGTAGTAGCATTAAGATATAAATATATATCTTATAACTCATTATATGCACCTTTTTCGTATCTTATGATTTTATCAACACGATTTAAATATTTTGCTTCACTGGCCTCTTTAGTATTAACAAAGGTATCAATAATTTCCTCTATCTTTTCTAGTTTATTCTCCATACCCAGACATATTACGTTTGCAGCATTATGTTGTCTTGCATAAAAGGCATCATCTACATCCGTGCATCGAGCAGCCATAATCCCTTTTACTTTATTAGCAGCGATACTCATCCCAATACCTGTACCACATATTAATATACCTATACTGCCTGGATTTTTAATAACATTTTGACAAACGTCAAAAGCAAAATCAGGGAAATCATCCTTTGGATTATGAGGAAGATTGCAGGTAATTACTTCCAAGCCATTACTACGAAGATAGGCTACCAAATCGGCCTCAATAACATTTGCTCTATGATCAGTTCCTATAAATATTTTCATTAATATCCTCTTTCTAGACTAATTATATCATAGCCATTTTATAAGATGCTCTTATTAATTATAAGCTTAACACTTAGATTGCATAAAAAAACAAAAAACTATTCAGCTTTTTGCTTTTCATCAAGTCCATATTTACGATTAAACTTTTCAATATTTCCAGTTTTCTTAGCTTTTCCTTGAGTTCCAGTATAGAATGGATGGCATTCGCTACAAACTTCAACATTGATTTTTTCTTTTGTTGACTTAGTCTTAAATGTTGCTCCGCATACACATGTAACGGTAGCATCTTTTACTTCTGGATGAATATTTGCTTTCATTTAGCATCCTCCTTCCCATACCAAATAATTGGCATAGTTACTTGTTTCCTAGATATTATATCATACTTTTTTTAGATGGCAACTAAATTTTAATTCTCTTTAAAATATAATCGCCAATGTTTTTATGGCCTTTATTAGTTAGGTACATATCATCCTTAATAAAAAAACTATTGCTAGCATCTATAATATTTTCATCAATGTAATATATTTTTAATTCTGCAGTATATTTTTTTATTTTATCATTTATTAATTTATAATCAGACGAATACATATTAATTAAAAAGATATCTTTACTATTTAAATCTCTTATTTTATTTAAAAATCTATACATATTATTTAAATATTCAATGATAATAGATGAATCTATTTCTTTGTAATTATTAAGTTCATTTACACCTATACTAATTACTATAAGATTAGCATTTTTTAAATAATAATTAATATTATGTTTATTATTTGTTAGCATCTCTACGTATTCATCTATTATAAAGGGCTCAAGTATTTCTTTATAAACTAATTTATTATCTTTTAATTCGTATTTTATACGGTCATTAAAATCATATGTTGATAAATTGTTATAATTTGCGCCAATAAATAAATACATGTATTTCGGTTTATAACATAGTTTATATATAATTAAGACCAAAATAAAAGATATAAAAATTATAATTAATAGTTTATATCTTTTTCTCATATTTCACCTTAATTAAGATTATGTTTTAGAAAGTAAATTATTCTTCAGTTTCAATAATTTCTATATCTGCTCCAACATTTTTTAATTTATTAATTATATTTTCATATCCTCTTAAAATATATTCGATATTAGATACTATTGTACAGCCGTCTGCTATTAAGCCTGCGGTAACTAAAGCTGCTCCTCCCCTAAGATCTGTTGCATTTAAAGCCGCTCCTTTAAGTTTTGATGGTCCAGTTATTACCGCATGGGTTTTATCCTTAAGAATAATGTTAGCCCCCATCTTGTTTAAATATTCAACATGTTGCATTCTATTTTCCCATATTGTTTCCTCGAAAAGGGAAACTCCGTTTGCTTGCGTAAGAAGAACAGACATAGGTTGACCTAAATCAGTTGGAAAGCCTGGATAAACTAATGTAGTTATGTTAATTGCATTTAAATTAGAGGCCTTATTAATAATAATAGAATTATCTTTTACTTCAAATTTTACACCCATATCACTAAGCTTATTTAAAAGTGCCGTTATATGGTTAGGATTTATGCCACATACCTCAAGATTATCACCTAAAAGAGCTCCCATTATCAAATACGTTCCTGCTTCAATACGATCTGGAATAACAGATATTTCGGCAGGATGAAGTTCCTTTACCCCCTCAATAGTAATTTTGGAAGTTCCAGCGCCATTTATTTTTGCTCCCATTTTATTTAAGAAATCAGCAATATTAATTATTTCTGTCTCTTTAGCAGCATTTTCTATTATCGTTGTTCCTTCAGCTAAAGAAGCCGCAAACATAATATTTATTGTAGCTCCAACAGAAGCAAAGTCTAATTTTATTCTAGCTCCTTTTAATTTTTCCGCATCTAATATATACTTATGACTTTCTTCTTCATGAGTTACTGTAGCTCCTAAAGCTTCAAAACCTTTTAAATGTAGATCAATAGGTCGAGAACCTATATTACATCCTCCAGGAAAATACATTTCAACATGTTTATATTTTCCCAAAAGAATACCCATAAAATAATATGAAGCCCTAAGTCTTTTGGATAAAGTTTCACTAATGGTCTTATTTTGAATATTACTAGAATCAATAGTTACTACTGATCCTTCCATTTTTACATTAACATTTAATTCTTTAATTATATCAAATAAGGCATCGCGATCCGATATATTTGGAACATTATATAACTTACTTTCTCCAGTTGCTAAAATAGCTGCAGGAATTAAAGCTACTGCACTATTCTTGGCACCTCCTATATGGATCTGTCCATGTAGAAGTTTACCGCCATTAATTCTAATTTGTTTCATTTTTTCACCTTAACTTAATTGGGAATAAAATTGAAAAAATCCCCATAAATACCTAAAATTTCAACTTTATTATATGAATTTTTCTTATAATAGTCAATCGTTTACTTTGCCAGTTGTAAAGCAGCTAAGACCAAGATGATTATTAATCCGAGAATTCTTGCTTTCAAGCCCATTTTCTGATATGAAAACTTGCCAACAGTAAGACCTAGGAAAGTAAAAAAAGCTGCTTCTAATGCAAAAATTATAGGTCCTAAAATCCATATATGCCCCATCGATTTTAATATTAATCCGACCGTTAAACTATCTAAACTTACTGAAAAAGCATATATTAATTTATTTAGATTATTTAATTTTAAATCTTTTTCTTCTTTTGAGATAAGTGATATAAACATTTCTATGGCAATAAATAAGAATACAAAAAATAATAAAGTACTAATTTTAATGGCAATAATATTAATAAGATAAACTCCTAAATAAGCTCCGATAATGGGTAAAACAAAGTGGAAAAGCCCTACAATCATAGAATAAGATATATCATCTTTTTTTGGATGATTAAATGTACCAATATTTATAGCAAGCGAGAATGTATCCATTGACAAAGAAAAACCTACTAATATAAGAAATAATATATTCATACTATATTATATTTTTAAAGATACTTATTTATGATTGTTTTTATATAAGATGTATAGGTCACATCATCTAAGTCCGTTTCTTTAGCCTCAAGAAGGCATAATGGTGGAAACATTACACACCACCAATTGTTACCATCACCCTTACCAAGAGTGATAACCAAAGATTCATAATCACCAGCATCATACTCTACACCTTTATATTCTTTTTCAGGAAAATAATTTTTTCCGAAAGATATTTTAAAGTCATTAGTGTATTTACTTATTTCATTTTTTATTATTGGAATGGCATTTTCAATATTATTACGGCTTTCTTCAATAGTATTAGAACTAGTTAATAACTCATCTATCATCGGTAGTATAATGCTATTTATTTTTAATTTTAGTCTTTGATCTTGAATGCTATTTGAATTAGCTACTATTCTAAAGCGAATGCTTTTTTTAGGTATTGTTACTTTTTCTTCTTTTAAAGTAAAAGATAAGGCAAACATCATAATACAAAATAAAAACACGATAGCTTTTTTCATAATTTCACCAATTAAATTATGTAAAACTATAGTGTTTTTTATTCATTTATTATAAATAAATACCTATCAAAGCCATTTAAGTCTTTTCTCACAATTATTTCTGCTTTGGGATAGATACTCAAAGCTTTATTAGTAATACTTTGAGCCTGATCTTTTCCTATTTCAAAAGCAATAATATTTCTACTCGTAAGTAAATGTGGAGCTTTATCTAATATTATATTATAAAAATATAATCCTTTTTCTTTAGCAAAAATAGCATTATGAGGTTCATACTTCGTTTTCGGATCTACCTCTTCATCAAAAGCTACATATGGAGGATTGGCTACTAAAACATTGTATTTATAATTACTTTCATATTTAGCTACATCATTACATATGAAATTTATTTCTGTATTATTATTTTTAGCATTTTCTATTGCTGTTTCTATAGCTTTTTTACTAATATCTATGGCATCTATTTTACACTCAGTGGCTTTAGCAAGAGCAATAGATATGCATCCAGATCCTGTACCAACCTCTAAAATCTTAGGATTAATATATTCATACCTACGCAGATAAAATAATAAATTATCAACTAAATACTCTGTTTCAAACCTAGGTATTAACACATTTTCATTTACATTAATAATGTTACCACAAAAATCAACATTGCCTATTATATATTGGACCGGGTAACCTGAATCAAGTTTTTTTAAAGCAGCTCCTTGTTTTTCGAGTGGGACATATTTACAGATTAAATTTTTATCAAAGCTATTCACTTTTTACTCCAGCTAATTTAAGACGCATATCCTCATTAACTAGGGCATCAATAATAGGGTCTAAATAGCCATCCATTACTCTATCAAGTTCCATTATTGAGAAATTAATACGGTGGTCAGTTACTCGATTTTGAGGATAATTATAAGTTCTTATCTTTTCACTTCTATCTCCAGTACCTATTTTTGTCTTTCTTTCCATCGCATTTTCAGACATTTGTTTTTCTTGCATTTCATTATTGATTTTAACTTTAAGTAATTTCATAGCTTGCTCTTTATTTTTTAACTGGCTTCTTTCATTTTGACAAGTAACAACTACTCCCGTTGGAATGTGAGTGATACGGACTGCCGAATTGGAAGTATTAACAGATTGACCTCCTGCTCCTGAAGAATGGTAAACATCGATTTTTAAATCACTTTCATTTATGTCAATATCTATATTTTCTACTTCAGGAATAACCAAGACCGTGGCTGTCGAAGTATGTACTCGGCCTTGACTTTCTGTTTCGGGAACTCTTTGAACACGATGTGAACCACTTTCGTATTTTAGCAATGAATAAACATTTTTTCCTTTAATCATACATTCAATTTGCGAAAATCCTCCAGCTTCACCTTCAATACTATGAGTTACTTCTACTTTCCAACCATTTTTCTCAGCATAATAGGAATACATTCTAAAAAGATCGCCAGCAAAAATATTGGCTTCATCTCCACCTGCAGCACCCCTTATTTCCATAATAACATTCTTGCCATCATTTTCATCTTTAGGAACTAAAGCTAGTTCAAGATCATGGTAAAGTTTTGTTTTATTTTCTTCTAAAGAGGCTAGTTCTTCTTTAGCTATTTCGGCCAATTCAGGATCAGATTCCATTTCTTTAGTTTCCTCTATATCTTTAAGTGTTTGCTTATATTTTCTATAGCACATTATGGTATCTTCAAGTTCAGCTTTTTCTTTAGAAATATCTTTTAAAAGATTATAATTATTTAATACTTCTTCACTGCTCTGTTTAGCAAGTAGTTCTTCATACTTTGCATCCATTGCATCTAGCCTTTCAAACATGCCCTCACATCCCATCTAATTCACAATAATTATATTAAGAAAGCTTCAAAAAAACAAGTATCTACATACCTGCTTCTTCGTCATCGTCAACTATAACAAAATCTCCTAATTCATCATCGTCATCATCTACATCATCTTCATCTGAGGTATTGTCATAAAAAATATCATCTTGCGTTTCTTCAGCATCTTTATCTTCTTCTGATATTTCTTCTTCGCCTACTTCAACTTCAACATCATCCATATCTTCATCTTCAACTACGACTTTAGGAGTATGCTTTTTACGTAAATCACAATATCCCTTATCAAGAATAATAAATTTTTTGTCTGTCGATACGAGTTCAAAGAAATCAGCAATCTTGCTTTCGAATTCAGCATCAGACATATTTAATAGCTTACATATTTTCTTGAAAATATCCACTATTTTCATTTTACTATTTTTTTCTGTTAATATTAATTCAGTTATTTCTCCAAATGTCATTTGTTCTAATTCTTCTTGAGATAAATTTTTTAGTTCCATTGTATTACATCCTTTCATCTGGTATTACACCTATTAAATTAAGAGCATTATATAAAGTTATTTTTACGGCCTTTATGAGATTTAAATTTTCCATAGTTTTATGTTCATCTTCACTAATAACACGACATTTCTCATAATAAGTATGGAATAATGAAGCTAATTCATACACATAATTTGTAACTAGATGAGGCATCAGTTTTTGACTAGCATTTTCACATACTTCTTTAAACTTATATATGCACGCTAACACATTATATGCAGCTTCTTCATTTATGCAAGTATATTTTTCAACTTTTGGTATTTGCTTATATTTATCTAATATAGAACATATTCTAGCATAAGCATAACATACATAGTAAACAGGATTATCATTAGATTTAGATTTTGCAAGTCCTATATCAAAGTCCATTTGGGTATCTAGAGAATATTTTGAAAAATAATATCGCGCAGCATTAACTCCAACTTCATTAATTAAATCTCTTAAAGTTACAACATTGCCAGATCTTTTATGCATTGCCATAGCTTCACCATTATTTACTATTCGAACAAGTTGCAATAGTTTAACCTCTATCTTGCTATCATCATAACCGACAGCTTTAACAGCACTTTTTAGCCTTGCTACATAGCCATGATGATCAGTTCCTAGAACATCAATAATTTTATTATATCCTCGATCAATTTTATCCATATGATAAGGTATATCAGGCACTACATATGTGTATGTTCCATCAGCTTTAATAAAGACGTGATCCTTATCATCATATATTTCACTACTTTTAAACCAAGTTGCGCCATCTTTTTCATATAAGTAACCATTTTTATTAATTTTATCTAATACATCTTTAATAGGATGCTTTTCATAAATAGATTTTTCTGAGGTAATTACATCATATTCGATACGATATTCTTTTAAATCTTTAAATATTTGCTTCGTTAAATAATCAATACCATATTTCTTAAAAGGTTCTAAATCATTATCAACAAGACGATTTTGATGTTCATCATAAATTAATTTGGCAATATCTTTTATTTCTTGACCAGGATAGCCATCTTCTGGAAAAGTATTTTCTATACCACAAAGATCAAGATATCTACTAAAAATTGATTTAGCCAGTTTTGTTATTTGAACTCCCGCATCATTTAAATAGTATTCTTTCGTAACATCATAACCACAAAAGGTCATTATTCGCGCTAAAGAATCACCATATGCTCCGCCACGTGCATTTCCCATATGCAAAATGCCTGTAGGATTCGCAGATACAAATTCAATATTTATTTTTTGGTTTTGACCTATATTTGATGAACCATAGCTATCTTTTAAAGACAAAACCTTATTTATATTATCTGTTAGGAAATCTTTTTCTACATAAAAATTAATAAATCCTGGGGCTACAACTTCGACTTTATTTATTTCTTTGTCAGCAATTTTTTCTGCCACTTCTTTAGCGATTTCCATAGGGTTTTTATGCAAAGTACTAGCAAGCTTCATAGCAATGTTAGTGCTATAATCACCATTGTCTTTATTTTTAGGAATCTCAACTGAAATCTCATTACAATCGATATTAAGAGAAAGAAGTATATCTTTGATTAATTGTGCAATTTTTTCTTTCATTTCTTAACCACCTTTTATATAAAAGTTACTGCGTTGTTTTTTTCTAGAACATTATAGCATACCTTGTATAAAAATAAAGAACTTTTTAACAATTTAACAAAAATTCTTTAATTTGAGCTTCATAATTTACTATTTTAGTCCTAAAACACTTATATTTTTTCACGTTTTATTAATACTAAATATTGGGTGATTACTATTGAAATGGCTAAAATTATCATTTAAAGCTGGTATATTCTCTTTTATATCAATAGTAATTACAATAATTGCTCTTTACACGCATGCTTATTTATCTGAGCCTATTAAACTAACTGCAATTGGAACTTATAGCTTATATGACATGAATGACGAATTAGTTTACCAAGGCAGTGCAAAAAACAAGTGGGTTTCTTTAGATGATATATCTTCATATATGATTGATGCAGTTATATCAGTTGAAGACAAAAATTTTTATAAACATAATGGATTTGATTATTTAAGAATTATAAAAGCTATGATAAATAACATAAAAAATGGTCATATAATTGAAGGAGCTAGTACTATTTCTCAGCAATTTGTAAAGAATGCTTACCTTGAATTTGATAAAACATGGTCACGAAAAATAAAAGAAGCACTTATGACTCTTAATCTTGAAGTTCACTATGATAAAGATGAGATTTTAGAGGCCTATCTTAATACCATTAATTATGGTCAAGGATGCTATGGTATATATGATGCTGCCCATTTTTATTTCAATAAAGAGCCCAGAGACTTAAATCTTGAAGAATGTTTAATTCTCGCAGGTATTCCTAAAAGCCCTACCAACTATAATCCTGTTAATCATTATGAGAAATCAATTAAAAGAGCTAAAATTGTAGCTTTAACTATGTACAAAAATAATAAAATAACGCAAGAAGAATATCAATCACTTTTTAAAGAAAATATTCCTATATATGCCGTATTTTCAGAAAATAATTTAAACACTCTAATGTATTATCAACAAGCTGTTAAACAGGAACTGGAGGATATTCGGGGCATAAGCGATGAACAAATTCACTCAGGAAATTTAAAGGTATATACTACCTTAGATTTAAATCTGCAAAGGGCAATGGAAGAAAGTGTTAATAAAAATATAACCGATGAAAATTTGCAAACAGCAGGTATTATAATCAATCCACATGACGGATCTGTAATGGCTTTAAGTGGAGGCAAAGATTATCGATTAAGTGAATACAACCGAGCCTTATTTTCCAAAAGGCAAGTAGGTTCAACTATGAAGCCGTTTTTATACTATTCTGCCCTTGCCAATAATATGACTTCTTCATCAACATTTTTATCCCAAGAAACAACCTTCAATCTTGGCGATGGCCAAACATACTCCCCTAAGAATTATGGCGATGTATATGGAAATAAAGAAATTACAATGGCTGCCGCGATAGCATATTCTGATAATATATATGCGGTTAAAACCAATCTATTTCTTGGGGTAGATGAACTTATTAAAACCGCAAAATTATGTGGAATTAATGAGAATTTAAGACCAGTTGCCTCTCTTGCTTTAGGAACTAGTGAAATAAATTTAATAGATTTTGCTACAGGATATACTACTCTTGCTAGTGGTGGCTATAGAAGAAATATTCATTTCATAACTAAAGTTGAAGATGAAAATGGTAACATATTATATGAATACGAACCAGATTATGATCTTGTTTTAAATCCTAATTATGTATATATATTAAATGAGTTATTAACTAGTCCCGTAAAATCAGCATTTATTGATTATAATGTTCCTACTGGAATTAATGTTGCTTCAAAATTAAGTCGAAAATATGCGGTTAAAACAGGAACAACTGACACAGATTATTGGGTTGTCGGATACAATCCAGACATCCTCATGGTGACATGGACGGGATACGATGATAATGCCGACTTCCCTGTTGAGGCAGGCTTAGGAGCTAAAAATGCTTGGTTAGAAACGATAGAATCATATAAGCCTGAGACTCATAGTTGGTACGAAATGCCCAATAATGTTGTGGGAATGCCATTAAATGCAGTAGATGGACTACCTACTACAGATAGCTCCAAAATGAATATGTTCTACTATTTAAGGGGTAGTGAACCATCTTATGACATAAATATAACGCAAAAAGAAGATTAATAATTTTGCTACTATTAATCTTCTTTATTTATTGTAATCGTAATAACTACTTGATTTGATTCATCCTTTTTAGTTAGATTAGCAGGTATGCCATCTTTACTTAGGTTTGTTATTAATGATTCTATTTTATTTACTGCTTCGCCATAATTAGATTGTTTCTTTGGCGGTTCAAAATCAAGTGAATCCAAGAACTCTATATTATCATCCGCTGGTGCTTTAGGTTCAATAATAAGATCTGTTGGTTCAATTCTATCAATATTAGTTGGAGCTTTAAATGGATTGTTTTGCATGTTATTTTCATCCTCTCTAGCTTCTACCGCTTCATCACTAGAAGTGACATTTTTAAATATATTAGAAAAAGAGTTAATTGGATTAATTTCATCTTTTACAATACTACTGGTATTTATCTTAGGAATATCGCTTGGCTTTACGTCTGATTCGTCTATAGTAGATGCCTCAGGCTCTTTGGCTTCAGTTAATTCAGTAGCATCTATTGTAGAGCCTAAAATTTGTTCGGAAGTATTTGAAAACTCAATATTATCCTGCTCTTCTATCTTATCAGCTTTATTAATTTGTGTACCAACAGAAGTAGTTTTAGCAAATAAAGAGTTATTATTTGTAAAATCTTCAAAAGGATTTATAGCTTCTGTCATTTCCATATTTGCAGACTCAGATTCCAAATTATTAAAAAATCTATTTTGTTGTCTTTGGCCTAAGTTAATAACGCCTTGATTAAAAGTATCTTTAGCAGGTTTTTCTATAACATCTGCTATTTCAGGAGTTTTAATATCTTCAGAGTTTTCCTTAATTTCTTCAATATTAACGTTTTGTACACCATTAGGATGGGCTTCTTTTATAATCTCATCTAACTGCCTAACTGTTAGCCTTTCAACTATAATTCTTTTCATAAGGCTTAATTGCTCATCAGCATCTTTAACTTTCAATAAACTACGGGCATGTCTTTCAGATATTTTATTATCCATGACTGCTTTTTGAATCTCTTCAGGTAAAGTTAATAATCTAAGCTTATTAGAGACAGCTCCTTGAGATAAACCCATCTTTCGAGCTAATTGATCTTGTGACATATAACCTTGGTCTAGTAAAGCTTTATAAGATCGTGCCTCTTCAATAGCAGATAAATCTTTCCTTTGGACATTTTCTACTATGGCAGCCTCCGCGCTTGTTTTATCATCGGCCTGAGATATAACCGCAGGTACTGTAGCTAAACCAGCCATTGTCGCAGCTTTGTATCTTCTTTCGCCGGCAATAATTTCATATTTATCGCCAACTTTTCTAAGAACCAATGGTTGTATTATGCCATGTTGTTTTATTGAATCAGATAACTCTTGTAACGAATCATCTTCAAAAACCAATCGTGGTTGAAACCGATTGGGTATAATGTCTTCGACAGCAACTTGTAAAACGCTAGAATCAAAATTCATTACTTCGAGCCCCTTTTTCTACTATTACTATCATATCCTATATTTATTGTTTTTGCAATTAAATTATGCTATTTCCCATAAGAAAAATAAGTTGGGAAATAAAATCAGCGACATATTTCTCAGGAAAAATAACTTACTCTTTTACCCATTTTTTATGTCTTTTTAAAATAGAATTATAATCATGAATTTTTATATCATGTTCCCTTTTTAAAATCACTAAATTTCTTTCATCGTTAAGATATGGCAGTGTAAATTTAACTATGCCATACGATTTTACCTGTAATTCTTTTTGGTGCTCTCTTAGTATTATTTCTTCATTAGTAAAGTTACCTTTCATTAAAATAACAAGTCCATTTTCTTTTATTAAAGGTAAAGTAAGAGAACTTATGATATCGATGAAGGCAACAGCCCTTGTTACGCATATATCATATTTGTCAAAATTTTCTTTAGCAAATTCTTCTGCCCTAGCATTTTCTATTTTAACACCATGTAAATTTAACAGTGTAACCATTTCTTGTAAAAATGTAGTTTTCTTATTATTGCTATCAAGTAGTGTAAGTTTAATGTTGGGAAATATTATCTTTAAAACTAAACCCGGGAATCCCGCTCCTGTGCCAACATCTATGATTGACTGATCATTTATATTTACGGCTTTTACAATCGTCAAACTATCATAAAAGTGCTTTAAATAAACTTCTTCTTTTTGCGTTATCGCAGTTAAATTTGTATGTTTATTGTATTCCACTAAAAAATTATAATATTTTTCCAACAAAATTTCTTGTTCTTTTGTTATTTTTACATTTAATTTATTAAGTTCTTCTTTAAATTCATCAACATTCATTTTTACCATACTCTTTTTTTAAATATATTAAAAGGATACTTATATCCGTTGGATTAACACCACTGATCCTTGATGCTTGAGCAATTGTATGTGGTCTTACGTTTCCTAGTTTTTGCCGAGCTTCGCTTGCCATGTTTTTTATATCATTATAATCAATATCCTCAGGAATTTTCTTTTCTTCCATTTTTTCTAATTTATTTTTTTCTTTAATGGCATTTTGGATATATCCTTCATATTTATATTCAATTTCTACTTGATTTTTAACATCTTCAGTAAAAGCACTTAAATCAATAAAATTTTCTATTATTTTCATAGTAAATTCTGGCCTTTTTAAAAGAATTGTATAATTGAAGTTACCATTTGGTACTGCTATATTTTCTTTTTCTAAAAATTTCTTAACATCATCAGTTATTTTAAGATGATTTTCCTTAAGTAAAGCCTTTAAACTTTCAATGTTAGATAATTTGGTTTGTAACGCTCTATATTTTTCCTCACTAACGGCATTTTTGTCATAAGCTAAAGCTGTAAGCCTTATATCAGCATTATCATGTCTTAAAAGAAGCCTAAATTCCGCTCTTGAAGTTAGCATTCGATAAGGGTCTGTTATCCCTTTTAAAACCAAATCATCAATTAAAACGCCAATATAGGCATCAGAACGTTTCAAAATTAAAGGTTCTTTATTTTCAAGCTTTAAAGCGGCATTTATTCCGGCGATTAATCCTTGGCCAGCAGCCTCTTCATATCCTGATGTACCATTTATTTGACCTGCCGTAAATAAATTTTCTATAACTTTAGATTCCAAAGAAAAATTTATTTGCATTGGATCAATAGCATCATATTCTATAGCATAAGCGTATTTTTCTATAATCGCATGTTCAAGCCCTACTAAGGAATGCACCATTTGTTCTTGAATATCTCTTGGCATAGAAGTTGAAAATCCTTGTAAATACCATTCGTCATAATATATGCTTTCTGGCTCTAAAAACAATTGATGTCTTTCTTTATCGGCAAATCTAACTATTTTATCTTCAATTGAGGGACAATATCTTGGACCGACACCCGTAGCATATCCCCCATACATTGCGCTTTTCTTTAAATTATCTCTTATTATTTGATGAGTCTTTTCGTTAGTATAAACTAAAAAACATTTTTGTTGTTTATTAATATCATATAATGGTCCATTATCAAAGGAGAAAGTCCAATATTCATCATCGCCAAGCTCCGGTTTTAATTTGCTAAAATCAATGCTATCAGCTTTTATCCTTTGAGGAGTTCCTGTTTTCAATCTTTTGATGTTAAACCCTAAGTCTTTAAGTTTTAAAGAAAGAGTATTGCTTCTTTTTTCACCATGAGGCCCACTGGGAGTATTTTCACTGCCAACTAAAATATTAGCATTTAAATAAGTGCCTGTTGTTAAAATAACGGCATCGCTATATATTTTTGTCCCATCCTCAAGAATAACTCCTTTAACCTTATTATCTTCAATAATAAGGTCTTCAGCCATCCCCTCTTTTATTTCTAAGTTAGCAGTTTCATCTAAATATTTTCTCATTACTTTAGGGTAAACTTTTTTATCAACTTGAGCTCTTAACGATCTTACCGCAGGACCTTTAGAATTATTGAGCATTTTTATTTGAAAATGAGAGCGGTCTGCAGCCTTACCCATAAGGCCTCCCAAAGCATCTATTTCCCTAACTATAATACCTTTAGCACTACCTCCGATTGAAGGATTACATGGCATATCCGCTAGATTATTAATATTTGAAGTTAATAATAGAGTCTTATGGCCTTTAAAAGCTGCTATGTGGGAAGCTTCGCAGCCAGCATGACCAGCCCCTACTACTATGATATCGTATTTCATAAGTACTTCTACCCTACTTTCCTACACAAAAATCTTGAAACAATCGGTCAATAACGGCTTCATCATAAGTATCGCCAATTATCTGTCCTAAATAATCAAAACAACTTTTTAAATTATTCTCAATCATATCAATAGGTATTTTTCTATCCAGATTATTTAAAGCCTCTTCTAAGGCTTCATTAGCTTTATTTACTAGGTCTATTTGTCTTGCACTTGATAAATATGTTAAATCTTTATTAATACGATTTATATCAAAAAACTCAATAAGTTTATTCTTAAGACCCTCAAGACCATTTAAATCCATAGTATTACCATACACTAAAGGTAAATCTATACCAATATCTTGACTTATTAACTTATCACTTTTATTGACAATAATTATTGTTTTATCTTTTGGCACTTTACTAAGAATATCTTTATCTTCAGCATCTATTTTTTTAGATCCATCAATTACTAAAAGAACTACATCGGCATTTTGGATACTTTCAAGACTCTTTTGAACGCCTAAGCTTTCTACTAAATCGTCTGTTTCATGAATACCCGCGGTATCTATTAAATTAACTTCAATACCATTTAAAGACATGGTTCCTTCGATAATATCTCTAGTAGTTCCAGCGATATCAGTAACTATAGCTTTTTTTTCATCAAGTAAATGATTTAAAATACTACTTTTTCCAACATTAGGCTTGCCTACAATAGCTACATTAATACCATTATTAACGATTTTTCCAAATTTAGCTCCATTTACTAATTCTTTCAGATTCTGAGATATTTCTCCCAATCTTTTTCTTAACAAATCTTCAGTTATAATTAAATTATCAGTATATTCTGGATAATCTATATTAACCTCAATATTAGCCATCAAACCAAGAAGCGTATCTCTAATATTATTTATTTTCTTGGTTAAATTACCCCCCAGTTGATTTAATGATAATTTTCTTTTAGAATCGCTTTTTGCTTTTATTAATTCTCCCACTGCTTCAGCTTCCAAAAGATTTATGCGGCCATTTAAATACGCTCTTTTAGTAAACTCTCCAGGCTCAGCTAAACGGCATCCATGTCTTAGTAAAACTTCTAATATCTTATTAGTAGTATTTATTCCTCCATGACAGTTAATTTCCACTATATCTTCTTTTGTATATGTTTTAGGAGCCTTCATTATCATTAATAAAACTTCATCTATTACTTCGCCGTTATCAACAATATGACCATACTTAATCGTGTGGCTTTGAACATTTTTTATATCACTAGAAAAAATTTCACTTATAATTTTAAGTGTATCAGGTCCGGATATCCTAACAATAGATATAGCTCCAACTCCTAAAGAAGTGGAAATAGCGCATATAGTATCCTCCATAAACTGCCCTTCTTCGAGTAAGATTATAGCATATATATGCCAAATTTTCTACATTTGTATTTTTATATATCCTATGATATAATTCTTCTTGTAAAATGTAGTAAGGTGTTTATGAAGAAGAATAAGAAAAGACCTTGGTTCTTAATTATAATATCAATAGTTATCATCGGGGGTTTAGGCTATTTTTACTTTAGAAAATGGCAAGATAGTAAAGCCTTTAAAATAGAAATAGACATAGATGAGATTAACGTTCGCGAAGAACCAACGTTATATAGTAATAAGGTTGGTAAAGTAAAAAAAGGACAAATTTATAAAGTTCTTGATATTGATTTAACCGACAATAGATATGTCTGGTATAAAATAAAAATGCAAAATAATGGTTATGGTTGGGTTGCAACAGGCCGAAATAATCGTTACGTTATAGAAATAAATAATCCTAAAGGTGAAGGCGATGAAGAATTTGTAGCAGATTATGGAACTCCTAAAATTAAATTTTATGAAAATGAAATTACCTTTACTGATATAGATTCAATAAACTATGATCATATTACTATAACAGATGATTCAAATTGTGAAAAGATAGCTCAAAAGAAATATGAGAAAGCTAAAGAGAAAAACCCTAAAACTAAATATTGTCAATTATCTCATGAAATATATTATGAAGCAGATCCTCCAACAACGCACATACCTCAATATTGGATCCGTTACATCGTTGAAGATGAAGCTGGAAATAGTTCTTCAAAAGTTCAAAAAATTATTTTCTTAAATGAACCTGATTCTAGTAAGGTTAAAGATTTTAATGATATGCCTGAATAAAAGCTTATAAAAATTATACTTATAAGCTTTTTTCATAAAAAAAGAGTATTTCTACTCTTCCTCTGTCGGACTTATTACTACATGTCTATAAGGATCTTCTCCCTCACTTTTAGTAGTAACACCTTTAAAGTTTGTTAATACATTATGGACAATTCTTCTTTCATATGCATTCATGTTTTCCATAGCGGCTGCTGTTTTAGTTCTTCTTACATCTCTTGCTGTTTGTTTAGCTAATCTTTCTAATATAGCAACCTTTTTATCTTTGTAGTTTTCTACATCTAATGATACCGAAAAGTAAATACCTGTTTCTAATTGGACTTTATGTTTAACGATTGTTTCTAAAGCTTTTAAAGTATTTCCGTTTCTACCAATTAGGATATTGTTGTTATCGGAATACATTTTAATTACGGTTCTACCCTCTTGGCTTTTTGCCTCAAAATTTACTTCTAATCCTAAATTATTAATAATCTCTTTTAAATAATCTTTTACAAAGGAATAAATATCTTCTTTTTTATATGCAATTACTTCCGTTGTTTCTCCTCTAAATAAGGCTTTTTTTGTCTCACCATTCTTATAAATAATATCTTCTTTAGTCAAATTATTTTCTTCTAGTAAAGCATCAAGTGCTTCATCGAAGTTTTTACCTACCTTACTCATTCTTTCCATACTTCATTCCTTCTTTCTCTTTAATTTTATCTTTAATCTTCTTTGTTTCTTTTTTTAATTCTTTATTAGAGTGTTTTTCCTTATTACCTTTATTAAGAATTAAATTTGTTACATAAGTTTGAACTATGATAAATGCATAAGTTGCAATCCAATATAACGCAATAGCTGTTGGTAAGAAAAATGAAGAAAAACCAATAAAGATTGTCATAAAGTATAGCATAAATTTCATTTGGCTTCCGGCATCTACTGTTGTACTAGCAGCTGCACTTTGTTTCATTGTATATTTAAAAGAAAAATAAGTAGTTAAAATAATTAATGCTACCAAAATTAAATATGTATAATTTCCTGCTGCTACTCCTCCTTGAGGCGTCATACCTAAATTCCAACTAAATATTTCGCCTTCATATAACGTTGGTATTTTATATATGGCTGATAAGAAAGCAAAGAATACTGGTAATTGAATTAATGAAATTAAACAGCTTGATAAAGGATTTACCTTCATTTCATTATAAACTGCCATCGTTTCTTGGGCTTTTAACATTGCCGATTCTTGATCAGTTCTGCCAGCATATTTCTTCTCAATTCTTTGTAATTTAGGCATTGCTTTTTGTAATCTTTGCGACTGCTTTTGGGTCTTTATATTAAATGGTAAAATTATTATTCTTATGAGTAATCCGATTACAATTAATGATAAACCTAAATAAGCTTTAGTCATTCCCCAATCTTTAAATACATTTCCTAATTTAAGTATTAAAAATGCTACCGGTTTAACAAATACCGTTTCCCATAGACTAGTATTCTTGGTAGATGTTAAGGTAAATTCAGAACATTCAGGAAGCTTACTAAGTTTAAACTTCATTTGATCTTCATTTTCTTCATAGATTTTATAAGCTTCTGTTCCTTCACTTGGCTTACAAAATATGTCATTTCTTAAAGTTTGCTTTGTACTCTCTGTTAATATTTGTTTGCCATCTTTATCTACAATGTACTTACTTGATCCACATCCTGTTGTAAGTAGTAAAAAGCCTATCAAAATGGTAAACATTACTTTATTTTTCATTGCATTCTCCTATCAAATTAATTAAAGCCTGTTTCTTTTGTTCATAACCACTAGTCAAACAAACTTCTTTAATTATTATAATATAATTACGGTTTTTTTTAAATAACTTCTTCGTATCATCAATAAGTTCTCTAGTTTGTCTTCTTAATTTATTCCTTATTACTGCATTGCCTACTCTTTTTGGAGCCGTAACACCATAAAGATTTTTATTATCTTCTTTATCTTGAAAAAAAATGGTAAAAAATTGATTTGATACTTTTGTGCCATTTTCAATGATATCATTAAATAATATGTTTGATTTTACCCTTTCACCTTTTTTCATCATAGCTCCTGTAAAAAAAACCACTATAAAGTGGTTTTATTTTGATAATACTTTTCTTCCCTTTCTTCTACGTGAAGATAATACTTTTCCATCTTTTCTTGAGAAAAAACCATGAGTCTTCTTCATTTTTCTTTTATTAGGTTGATAAGTTCTTTTCATAAAATCACTCCTTTTTTCGCATAGTTATTATAATATTTAATAATATACAATGTCAAGACAAATAAATTTTGTTAGTGTCAAAAAAATTTTCTTGTTTTATTTACAAATTATAAATATTAATTTTCCACAATTCAACAACATCCAAATTTTATCAATGTTGAAAGTTAATTTTTTTCCCCAAAATCATTTTGTTGAAATTGTGGAAATCTTATGTTATCCTAGAACACATAGGGAAAAAAGTGTTGATAACGTTGTTGATACCTCTGTTGTAACTTGATTTCTACTTTATATTTAATGAAAAATAAGTTACAATGAAATTGTTGATAATTATATGTGGGGTATAGGTATGAAAATGGAGGAAATATTTAAATCTTTTTTAACAGAAATTGAAAAATGTGTTAGCGAAAATGTCTATAACTTATGGTATTCTCCGCTTAAGCCTATTTCTTTAGATGAAGATAAATTTACAATTCAAGTACCAATGATTATTCATAAACAAGTATTATCAGGTACTTATAAAGATCTCATAGATACAACTTTTTTTTCCATTACTAATAAACATTTTAATATTATTTATTTAACTGAAGAAGAAGTTAATAAGATAGAAGATATTAATAAAAAAAATAATGACAAGAGTAAAGATAATCTTGATGTTGAAGAAGAGTGGGAAACTAATTTAATTCCTCGCTTTACCTTTGATAACTTTGTGGTAGGAGATTCCAACAAATTAGCAGTTGTTTCTGCCCACACTGTAGCCGAACACCCCGGACAAGTGCATAATCCCTTATTTCTTTATGGTAAAAGTGGCATAGGTAAGACCCACCTAATGCATGCCATTGGTAACTATATTCATGAAAATAGTGATCTTAAAGTATTATATGTAACAAGTGATGAATATATTATGGATTACACAGGAATTGCCGCGGTTAATAAAGGTGCTGATAGCATTAACTATGCTAAATCATTTAAAGAAAAATATAAAAATGTTGATGTATTATTAATTGATGATATCCAATTTCTTGTCGTTGCAGACAAGTCTCAACAAGAATTTTTTAACACATTTAATGCTTTATTTAATGCAAATAAACAAATAATCATTAGTAGTGATAGGTCTCCCGATGATTTAAAAAAGCTGGAGGACAGATTAAGAAGTAGGTTTATGATGGGACTCCCTGTAGATATTTATCCCCCAGATTTCAACTTACGATGTAAGATAATTAATAGTAAACTTAAGAATACTCCTTTGGAAGATAAATTAAGTCAAGATGTAGTAGAATATATAGCTAATTCCTGTCAAAGTGATGTTAGACATATTGAAGGTTCAATTAATAGATTGCTTGCATATACAGCGATGATGGTACCGGCTAAAATTGATTTGAATTTTGCTGTTGAAGCCTTAAAAGATTACTTAAGCACCAACGTATATACTGAGAGTTCAATAAGTAAGATTCAAAAAGCTGTGGCCGATTATTTCAACATAACGGTTAATGATTTAAAAAGCAAGAAAAAAACAAGTAATATAGCTAAGCCCAGACATATTGCCATATATCTAAGTAGAGTAGAAACCGATGAAGGCCTAGCAAGAATAGGTTTAGAATTTGGAGGGAGGGATCATTCTACTATCTCAGCATCAATTGAAAAAATATCTAATGAACTCAAATCTGACGAGAAATTAAACAACACAATTAAAGAAATAAAAAATAAGTTATAAGTTTGTTGATAAATTTTTGATATTTTATAAGATAAATAGGGGTAAAGAAAAAATTCCACAACAATTAACAGTATAAAGATAATAATTATTTAATATATAAGAAAGAAGGAAATAAAATGAAATTCACAATAGATAAAAATGTTTTATTAGAGGCATTATTAAATGTTACAAAAGCTTTATCACAAAAGATTACGATACCAGTTTTAAATGGTATTGTAATGGAGGCTACTAAAAATGGTCTAGAATTACTGGCATCGGATAGTGAGCTTACTATTAAGGTAACAATAGATAAAAAAGAAATTAAAAAAATTGAAGAAGAGGGTAAATTAATAATTCAAAGTAGATATATTCTCGATATTATTAGAAAAATGCCTTCTGATGTTATTAACTTTGAAGCCATAGGAAATAATATTAAAATATATTCTGATACTAATGAATTTGTTTTAAATTGTTATAATTTATCTGATTACCCTAATGTAACCATCGAAAAGAGTAAAAATACAATTAATCTTGAGGCAAATGTTTTAAAAGAAATAATTAATCAAACAGCATATGCTATGTCTAGCCAAGAAGTAAGACCTTTATTAACAGGATTAAATATAAAAATTGTTGGTGATTTGTTAGAATGTATTGCTACTGACTCATATCGTTTAGCAAAGAAATCTATAAAGCTTAAAGAACCTGTAGATGATGCTATAAATATAGTTATTCCTGGAAAAAGTGTTAATGAACTGGAATCTGTTCTTAAAGATGAAGATAATGTTGAAATTCATTTATTTAATAACAAGATTTTATTTATCTATAAGAATATAATGTTCCAAACTACTTTATTAAATGGTGATTACCCCGATACAAATAATTATATTCCTAAAGAATTCAAATATATGATTAACCTTAATTTAAAAGAATATTATGACGCTATTGATAGAGCATCAATAATTACTATTAGTAAAGATAAAAATATAGTTAAAATGTGTATTGATGACAAAAAAATGACTATTTTAGGATCTTCTCAGGAAAGTGGTAAAACTAAAGAAGAATTAAAAATTGATAGCAATAATAAAGAAAAACTAGATATTTCCTTCAGTTCTAAATATATGCTTGAAGCCTTAAAAGTCTTAAATACTGAGAATATAATTTTACTTATTAATGGCGATGACAAACCTATTATAATTAATGCTGTAGAAGATGATACAATCGTAGAATTGATTCTTCCTATTAAAACTTATTAATATAACTAAGATTCGACAAATTATTCCTCTGATATGTGATATAAAAAGCATATCGGGGGATTTTTTATGTTAGATAATTATATTATTAATAAATCAACTTTAGCTTTAATACCAGTAGATGAAAATATTACAGAAGTTATAGAAAAATATATAACTTATAAAGTTAAACATAGTGCTTTAGAAATAATAGATGAAAGTTGTAAATTTTACGGAAGCTCATTTATGGGCAGATGCCAAAGTTCAAAATATTTATTAGGTATTAAATATAAATGTCCTATTATTATCAGTGAAGTAAAAGAAATCACCATTTTTCCCACATCGTCATATAAAAATAATAATGCCATATGGTTTTCTTATAATGGTATAAAAAATTATTATATGGAAAATAATCTTTTAAAAATAATTATGGTTAATGATGCGGAAATATGTGTAGATATATCTGAAAATGTATTTGCTAATGGATTTTTTAAAGCATCTCGGTTAATGACCATTATGAAGAGTAAAAAATACTAATTTTTCTTTTTTTTGCCACTTAAATATGATATAATTAATAATGCGTAGAGGAGTACCTAAATAATTAAAAATTAAAATTTGAGGCCAAAAAAGAGGTTTAAAATGTATATTGAAAAATTGAAACTATCCAACTTTAGAAATTATGAATCATTAGATGTTTCTTTTTCAAGTACTTTAAATATTATTTATGGGAATAATGGCAGTGGTAAATCAAATGTTATTGAAGCCATATATTTACTAGCATTAACTAAATCTTTTCGAACCAGTAGTGATATAAATTTAATAAAAAAAGGAACTTCTTTATCACAGATAAAAGGGGAAATAGTTTCTAAAGAAAAAAATCGTTATCAAATTGATTTATCAGAAGAAGGAAAAAAAGTATATATTAATTCTGATAAAGTAGGAAGAATAAGTGATTACGTTACAAATATTAATATTATTCTTTTTAATCCTCTTGATACAAAAATTATTAACGATTCGCCATCTTTTCGCAGAAAACTTATGAATATTGATATTTCTCAAGAAAGTAAGGAGTATCTTTTATTACTTAATTCTTATGATAAAGTATTAAGAAATCGCAATGCCTATTTAAAACAACTTTATTTAAATGCTAATGCGTCTAAAGATTATTTGGATATATTAACCCAAAAGTTAGTAAAAATAGGGAAGAGTATTAATAATTATCGTAAAGATTACATTGATAAGATAAATAAGAATATTGCTAAAATATATGAAAATATCTTTGAATATGGCGATTTAAAGGTTGTTTATTCTAGTTCTTTTAATGATAAATCAGAAGAAGAAATTTTTAAAAATTATCAAAAAAAGTATTATAGGGAAATGGAAATGGGAAAGACTTTGTCGGGAATTCATCATGATGATTTTGAGTTTATCTTAGATGGCAATTCAATAAGAGATTATGGCAGTGTAGGACAGCAGAAAAATGCAATCATATCGTTTAAATTAGCCCAAATAATGATTATTAAAGAAGAAAAAGGGGAGTATCCAATTTTAATATTAGATGACTTATTTTCAGAGTTAGATAATAAAAAAATAAATAACATAATTAAGATGCTTAATAAAGAAGTTCAAACATTTATAACTAGTACAAGCATTGATAATATTGATAAAAATTTGCTTAATAATAGCAACATTTATTTAGTAGAAAACAATTTAGTGGAGAGGGTGAGTAATTAATGAATAATGAACATTATTCAGATAATGATATTCAAGTATTGGAAGGCTTAGAAGCCGTACGTAAAAGACCAGGTATGTATATTGGTACTACAAGTAGTAAAGGTCTTCATCATTTAGTATGGGAAATTGTTGATAATGCCGTTGATGAAGCCTTAGCAGGATATTGCGATGATATCGAAGTAGAGGTCCATAAAGATAATTCTATTTCTGTTAAAGATGATGGTAGAGGTATGCCAACAGGAATTAATGCTAAAACCGGTCTATCAACTATTGAAACCATCTTTACGGTACTTCATGCTGGAGGAAAGTTTGGCGGTGGAGGCTATAAAGTTTCTGGAGGACTTCATGGTGTTGGTGCCTCTGTCGTTAATGCCTTATCAAAATGGCTTGAAGTAAGAGTGTATCGTGAAGGTGAAGTTCACTATCAAAGATTTGAAAATGGTGGAAAACCAGTAGCTCCAATGAAGGTTATTGAAAAGTGCGCTGAAGATAGAACAGGAACAACTGTAACTTTTTTACCTGATCCCGAGATATTTACAGAAACTACGGTATATGATTACGATACTTTAAAAAAGAGACTTCAAGAACTAGCCTTTTTAAATAAAGGCCTTCGTATTCAATTGATAGATGAAAGAGAAGAGGGTAAGCATGAAACATTCCTTTATAATGGTGGAATTATCGAATATGTGGAAATGCTTAATAAGGATAAAAAGCCTCTTCATGAAGAAATAATCTATGTAAATGGTACGGAAGATGATATATCTATTGAAGTTGCTATGCAATATAATGAATCATATAATTCTGCGATTTATTCATTTACTAACAACATAAATACTTATGAAGGTGGAATGCATGAAGATGGCGTAAAACAAGCCTTAACTAGAGTTATAAATAATTATGCTAAGAAAAATAAGATATTAAAAGAAAATGACGATAGTTTAACTGGAGATGACGTAAGAGAAGGTCTTACAATGATTATCTCTTGTAAGCATCCAAATCCCCAATTTGAAGGTCAAACTAAAACAAAGTTAGGGAATGCCGAGGTTAGAAAAATTGCTTCAGATGTATTTGGGGAAGGCTTAGAAAGATATTTACTCGAACATCCTCAAGAGGCTAGGGCAATTATTGATAAAACCATTATCGCATCTCGAGCAAGAATCGCGGCTAAGAAAGCTAGAGAAACCACCAGAAGAAAAACGGATTTAGATGTAGTAGACTTCGGTGGAAAACTCGTGGATTGTAAAGAAAAAGATCCTAGCATGTGCGAAATATTTATAGTCGAGGGTGATTCAGCTGGAGGTTCTGCAATCAAAGGTCGTGATTCCATGACTCAAGCAATTCTTCCTTTAAAAGGAAAAATATTAAATGTTGAAAAAGCGAGATTAGATAGAGCATTAGATAATGATGAGATAAGAACAATAATTACCGCTTTTGGTACAGGCATAGGCCAAGAATTTAATTTAGATAAATTAAGATATAACAAAATAATTATTATGACCGATGCCGATGTTGATGGTGAACATATTAGAGTACTTCTCTTAACCCTTTTTTACCGCTTTTTTAGACCTATTGTGGAAACAGGACACGTATATGCTGCCCAACCACCATTATTCTGTATAAAGCACGGAAAAACGATTAAATACGTATTGGATCCAGATGAGAAAGATGCCTATTTAGCTTCTTTACCAGCAAATATTAAACCAGATATTATGCGTATGAAAGGTCTTGGTGAAATGGATCCGGAAGAATTAAATGATACTACAATGGATATAAATAAAAGGGTTCTTAGAAAAATTACGGTTGATGATTTAATGGCTGCTGATGAAATATTTAGTCAACTTATGGGTGAGGCAGTAGAGCCACGTACAAAATTTATTCAAGAGAATGCCCAATTCACGGAAAATCTAGATATTTAGTAGGAGGTATGGTATGGAAGAAAAAGAAGAAAAAATTATTTCTAATTCTCCAGAAGAAACGGAAAATAGTGAAGATAAACAAATTTCTGTAGGAGAAGCAAGAGATAGATTACAAGAAAATAACATTGTTGATGAAGTCAAAAAATCGTTTCTTGATTATTCAATGAGTGTTATTGTTTCTAGAGCATTGCCAGATCTTCGAGATGGATTAAAACCCGTTCATAGAAGAATATTATTCGCCATGAATGAAAATAATTTAACTCCGGATAAACAACATCGTAAATCTGCAACTATCGTTGGTGATGTTATGGGTCGTTACCACCCTCATGGAGACTCTTCAATATATGATGCTATGGTAAGAATGGCCCAAGATTATAACTATCGTTATACTCTAGTTGATGGCCATGGAAACTTTGGTAATATCAATGGTTCTCCTGCTGCTGCTTATCGTTATACTGAAGCAAGACTTGCCAAGATATCTATGGAATTATTAAGAGATATTAATAAGAACACAGTTAATTTTACACCAAACTATGACGAGTCAAGAGTAGAACCAGAGGTACTTCCTTCAAGATTTCCTAATATATTAGTTAATGGTACAATGGGTATAGCAGTAGGTATGGCTACTAATATCCCTCCTCATAATTTAAGGGAAATTATAAATGGTTGTATTGCTTATATAGATAATCCGGATATTGATACCGCAGGCTTGATGCAATACATAAAAGGTCCTGATTTTCCTACAGGAGGAATAATCCTTGGTAACAGTGGTATTAAACAAGCCTATGAAACAGGAAGAGGATCAATTGTAATTCGTAGTAAAGCGCATATCGAAGAAAAGAACGGTCGAAGTTATATTATTGTTGATGAGATACCTTTTGGCGTTCAAACTGACATATTAAAAGACAAAGTAGCTGAACTTGTTCATAATAAAACAATTGATGGTATTTCTGATTATCACACAGACTTAAAAAATGGTGTAAAAATAACAATTACTTTAAAAAGAGATGCTAATCCTCAAGTCATACTAAATCAATTATATAAGCACACTCAATTTCAAGTAAATTATGGAATTATCTTCTTAATGATTGATCACTTAGTACCTAGAACTCTTGGATTAAAAAATATTATAGCTAAATACATTGATTATCAAAAAGAAGTTATCATTAGAAGAACACAATTTGATTTAGATAAAGCCGAAAAGAGAGTACATATTCTCGAAGGTTACAAAATTGCTTTAGATAATATTGATGAAGTTATTAAGATAATTAAAACATCAGATAGTGATACCAAAGCTAAAGAAGAATTACAAAAACGTTTTGGCTTAGATGATGTTCAATCTGAAGCAATTCTTGAAATGAAGCTACGTCGTTTAACAGGCTTAGAAAGAGATAAAATTGAAGAAGAGCTTGCTGAACTTATGGCTGCTATCCAAGAATATCGAGCAATCCTTTCTAGTGAAGAAAGAATTCTAGGTATTATTAAAGAAGAAATGCAAGAAATCGCAGATAAATATGGCGATGAAAGAAGAACAACTATTGATATGACCGCTATTGAATATATCGAGGATGAATCATTAATTCCTGAAGAAAATGTTATGATTGCTTTAACAAAAAATGGTTATATTAAGAGAATTAACTCTGATACGTTTAAAACACAAAATCGTGGTGGCGTAGGTATTAAAGGAATGACTACTAATGAAGAAGACTATGTAGAAAAAATTCTGACTGTATCAACACATGATTATATTTGCTTCTTCACAAATAAAGGTAAAACTTATCGTATTAAAGGCTATGAAATTCCTGAATTTAGTAGAATTTCAAAAGGTTTACCAATAATCAATCTATTACCACTTGAAAAAGATGAAATAGTTAATTCGATTTTATCTTATTCTCCTGAAGAAGGAACTAAATATCTATTATTTGCAACTAAGAAGGGTATTGTTAAGAGAACGATGGTAAGTGAGTTTGACAACATAAGATCATCAGGAAAAATTTGTATTACTCTTAAAGATGATGATGAATTAATAGGCGTTCGAAAAACATCAGGTAATGATATAATTTTATTAGGTTCAAGCAGTGGTAGAATGGTTAAATTTAATGAAAACGAAGTAAGAGTCATGGGCAGAAATGCTTCAGGAGTTACGGGTATTTCGTTAGGAGATTCAACTTGTATATGCTGTGAAATAGCTCAAGAAGATAGTAAAATACTTCTTGTTACTGAAAAAGGCTATGGTAAGCAAACAAAGGTTGAAGAATATCGTCAAACTAAGCGTGGTAGCAAAGGTGTCAAAGCTTTAAATGTTACAGAAAAGAACGGTAATTTAGTTGCCGTTAAAGTTGCAAAGGATAATCAAGATATAATAATAATCAGTAATACGGGCATGACAATGAGAATGCCTCTTGAACAAATATCTACTTTAGGTAGAGTTACACAAGGAATTAGATTAATTAATCTTAAAGATGATCAAACTGTAGCAGCAATTAGTTTAGTTGATAAAGAAGAAAATTCATCGTCTGAAGATGAAGAAGAAACTAATACAGAAAATGAATAATCAATAAAATTCAGATAAAAACATCTGAATTTTATTTTGTCTTTGTAAAGGTAACATTGCTAACTATATTAAAATTTCCCGTATTTTAGGCAAAAAATTGACTTTTGCTTAGGAATAATTATAAGATGGCTTAAAACGAGAGTACAATTAAAATCTAAAACAAAAGCAAAAAAACAAAAAATTTAGTTACAAATTTTGTAAAGGTAACAGTGATAAAATTGACTTAATATTAAGAGAATGTTAACTTAAAATCTTTAAAATATATTAAAAACACCCTGAAATTAAGCCAAATAAACCATTTATGTTTCACGTGAAACATAAAAATAAAAATATTAAAAAAGTTAATAATGTTTCACGTGAAACTATATTTGCTTTTTTACGTAATATTTGCTATTATTATCGCGTGCAACAAATATATTGTAACCTGGTCAGATTCGGAAGAAAGCAGCCACATCAATCCCTATTTGTGTGCACTTTTTTGTTGGAGATAATATGGAAAAAATCGAGAAAATTTTACTAAAAGAGGCTATCAAGGCTTATAAAGAAGACGAAGTCCCTGTTGGCTGCGTTATAACAAAAGAAGAAAAAATAATTGCAAAAGCCCATAATACTCGTCAGAAAAAACATAAGTGCATTAACCATGCTGAAATAAATGCTATTATAAAAGCTGAAAAAAAGTTGAAAGATTGGCGATTAAACGGATGTACTATGTACGTTACTTTAAAGCCCTGCTCGATGTGCAATGAAGTTATAAAACAGGCTAGAATTAAGAATATTTTCTATATTATTGATTCAAAATTTAGCGACACAATAAAAAATGTAGATGCCCAAATCATGAAAACGGACAATGATAATATTTTTAATCAGTTATTAGTAGATTTTTTTAAAAAGAAAAGATAGAATATTACTTTGATTGTTGGTATAATTAAGTAGGAGATTCTTATGAACTATAAAGTGCTTTACAGAAAATATCGCCCTTCAACTTTTAAAGATGTTGTAGGTCAGGATAGAACAATTGAATTATTAAAAGATAGTGTTATTAATGACAAAATATCTCATGCTTATATCTTTACTGGCCCCCGGGGAACTGGTAAAACTAGTACAGCAAAGATATTTGCTAAAACGATAAACTGCTTAAATAGTAAAGATGGCGAACCATGCAATGAGTGTGAGAATTGCAAAAACTTTCAACAAAGTAGTGATATTTATGAAATAGATGCTGCTTCAAATAATGGCGTAGATCAAGTAAGAGAAATTATTGATAATATAAAGCTTACACCTGCTAGCTCTAAATATAAAGTCTATATTATTGATGAAGTTCATATGTTAAGTGACAGCGCTTTTAATGCTTTGCTCTTGACCTTAGAAGAACCACCAAGCCATGTTGTGTTTATTCTTGCAACAACGGACATAGAAGAGGTTCCTATTACCGTCTTATCTCGATGTCAAAGGCTTGATTTTCAAAAAATTAGCAATAAAGCAATAGTCGAAAATATGAAAATGATTGCTGAGAAAGAGAAAATAGACATTGATACATTAGCTTTAGAAGAAATTGCTGATTTTGCTGATGGTGGCATGCGCGACGCTTTAAGCATTTTAGATCAATTATCTAAAAATAATGTTAAAATAACGCAAGAAATTGTTTTAGAATCGCTAGGCTTAATATCAAATAAAGAAATAACTAATGTTATAGAGGCAATTGATAATAATGATGTTGATAAAGTGTTAGAATTTATAAAATTTGCGCAAACTCATTCTACTGACTTTAAAACACTATGTAAGAAATTGATAAGAGCGATTGAAAAAAAAGCAATAGGTGTAAAATTGGGAACTGCTCAAACTAATCTTGATTATACAAAATTAAAAAATTTAGCATTAGAAATATCATCATTAATTTATAAATGTAATGTTAACATAGACCCGTATGTTAATTTGGAATTAGTAATGTTAGATTACATTGATAAATTTACAAAAAATATTTCCCGGGAAATAAAAAAGGGGGAAGAAAAAGAACTTTGGGAAATAAATACTCAAACCAGCGAACCTAAGGAAGAAGATGTAAAAATAACAAAGAAACAAATCAAAGACAATGAGCAACTCGTATCTGATATTGAAATAAAAAAAGATTTCCCAAGTAACAGTTCTGAACTTTGTTCGATTAGAGTAAATAATTGTTTTGTTAATGCTAATAAGAATTTTTTGACCGAAGCTAAAGACATGTGGGTAAAGTTTATTAATCTTAATAAGATGAAAAAGGAAAGAGCTCTTTTAATGGATACTAATATTGTACTAGCGTCGGACAGCATATTAGTGATTCAAACGGATATTAAAGAAACTGCTGAAGAGATAAATGACAATATTATAGCCATTGAGGATGCTTTAAATACTTATATCAATAAAAAATACAAACTGACGGCCGTCTGCAAAGAACAATGGAATAATTATATGCAAGAATATAAGGAGAAACTTGCTAAAAACATAAAATATGAAATGATAGATGAACCAAAAGTAAATGATTCAAAAAAAATAGTTGAAGACATATTTTTAAATAGTAAAATAGAAGTTAAGTAAGGAGGAAAAAAATATGAATATGCAACAAATTATGGCGCAAGCTCAAAGAATGCAAAAAGATATAATGGCTAAAAAAGGCCAAATTGATGCCATGGACTTTGAGGGAAAATCCGATTGGGTAAGTATAAAGTTCAAAGGTAATAGAGAGGTTAAATCTGTAGAAATATTATCTGATGATGCCTTTAACGCTGAAAACAAAGAAATTTTGGCTGATATGATTATGCTTGCGATAAAAGATGGTTTAGATAAGATAGAGAAGGAAACAGAGTCTAAATTAGGAGCTTATTCTGAAATGGGCGGCTTATTATAATTATGGTCTACCCGGGCAGTTTAGAAAAATTAATATCATTTTATAAAAAATTACCAACTATAGGAGAAAAAAGTGCTGAGAGATTAGCTTTAGCTACGTTAGATTTAGATGATGAAGAAGTAAGTGATTTTTCAAGCAACTTACTTTTAGCTAAACAAAAACTTCATCCATGTCCTGTATGTCATAATTTAACTGATCAAGAGACTTGTCCAATTTGTAGCGACAACACAAGAAACCATAACCTTATTTGTGTCATTGAGGATTACAAAAGCGTTTTTTCTTTTGAAAAAGCCGGAAATTATAAAGGCGTTTATCATGTGTTAAATGGGCTGATATCTCCTGTTAATAATGTAGGACCTGAAGATATTACAATTGCATCATTAATTAAAAGAGTTGAGTCATTAGATAATCCTGAACTAATCCTTGCATTAAAATCTTCTATTGAAGGAGAAACAACTACTTTATATATAAAGAAAATTTTTGAGAAAAAGAATGTAACTATTTCCAGATTATCATATGGCTTACCGATGGGTGCAGAAATTGAATATTTAGATGTTTTAACTCTTGATAAGGCACTCGAAGATCGTAAGAAAATAGCATAATAATTTAAATTAAAGCATATATTTTACTAGCGAGGAGAAAATGGAGAAAGTTTTCACAATTATAAAACGCGTAATTATAACTATTCTTATGCTATATGCTTTAAATTTAATGATATCTTCTTTAAATATTATGATACCTATTAACATCGTAAATGTAGCATTTGTGACTATTTTTGGCATCCCAGGGATACTGGTGCTAGCTATTTTAGTTTTAGTTTTATAAGGAGTGACGTGGAGCAAGAAATATTTAACAATTTATTAACAATTTTTCGTGAGAATAAATTAGCTCACGCTTATTTGTTTGAAACAAAAAATGTTGATAAATGTTATGATGATGTGATTTTATTAATAAAGAAAATGGTTTGTTCTTTAGAATATAGTGATAATTGTAATAAATGTGCAAAATGCCATTTAATAGACGAAAGGACTATGCCATCGGTAGTCACTATAGAGCCAAGTGGAAAAATGATTAAAACTGAAAGTATAAATAATCTTAAAAAAGCTTTTAGTAGTATGCCAACATATACATCTCATAATTTTTATATTATAAAATATCCCGAAAAAATGAATGATACTTCATATAATAAAATGCTTAAATTTCTTGAAGAGCCTGAAGATAATATTATAGGTTTCTTTATTTCTTCTAATAAAGATAGTGTGGCAAGTACTATTCTAAGTAGATGTGAACTAATAAAGATAACCGATGAAAATGGTTTTTCCCAAGGTAATCTATCTGATGAAGAATATGAAGAATGTACAAGGATTTCAAAAGAATATTTTACAATGCTTGAGGCTCATGAAAAAAATATTTCTTGGTATAATACCACTACGGTTTTAAAACAACTACCAACTCAAGAACAAATTGTATGTTTCTTAAATTTAATATATAATATTTATGAACTTAAGTTTCATGAAACAAAAGACTTTAAAATCGTAAAGAAGCTTAAGATAATTGAAAAATACTTATCTCAGCTAAATTATAATGTA
This sequence comes from uncultured Bacilli bacterium, assembly GCA_947598485.1. Taxonomy (GTDB): domain Bacteria; phylum Bacillota_I; class Bacilli_A; order RF39; family UBA660; genus UBA6448. The sequence goes on from CANQFJ010000009.1 coordinate 38,651, forward strand.
AATATAAGTTTGCTTTTAGATAGTTTTGCAGTAGAAATGGGTGAAGTAGATGAATTATAAAGTATATTCTGTATTATTTAAAAATACTGTTAAGCCTTATAGTTTTAAAGCTAATTTTGAAGCCAAAATAGATGACAATGTTATCGTAGAAACGGAGAAAGGGCTTCAATATGGTAGAGTAGTCGCAGAAAAGCCATTACCCGAAAATATTGAAGAATTAAAAGATATAATTAGAATTGCCACGCCTGAAGATGATGAAATATACTATAAAAATTTAAAAGATAGCATAAGTGCAATAAAAAAATGCAAGGAATTTATTAAAGAATTAAATTTGGAAATGTCTATTATCAATGCTAGTTTTAACTTTGATAGAAGTCAACTATTATTTAATTTTTCCGCTGATGATCGAGTAGATTTTAGAGAACTTACCCGCAAGCTTGCCAATGTATATCGTACAAGAATTGAACTGCATCAAATTGGCTCAAGAGATAAAGCAAAACTCATCGGAGGAGTAGGAATATGTGGTCGTCAATTGTGTTGCTCTAAATTTTTAAATCAAATAGAATCCATTTCAATTACTAAGGCTAAAAATCAAAACCTTGCACTTAATCCAAGTAAAATCAATGGGACATGTGGTCGTTTATTATGCTGTCTATGTTATGAAGAAGAAGAGTACTTACAAGCCTCTAAAGGATTAATGCCCGTGGGTAGCATCATTAAAGTTGATGGCAAAGAAGGAACAATTACAAGCATAGATATTTTGAATAGAACATATAAAGTTCTCGTCGGAGATGAAAAGATCGAGATTAAGGCAGATGAATTAGATGCAAGTAAAAAATGATCTATTTGACTACGAAAACAGATATATTTATCAAGATAGTGAGTATTTTAAGTTTTCTCTAGATTCCATTCTTTTGGCAGAATATGTTGATGTAAAAAAAGAGGGAATAATTCTTGATATGTGTTCAGGGAATATGGCTATTCCCCTTATTTTATCTAAGTATACAAAATCTCCTATAATTGGTTTTGAAATTCAAAATAAGGTTTATAATCTAGGGTATAATTCTATAAAACTTAATAAACTTGATTCTCAGTTAACAATAATCAATGATGATGTAAAAAATATCGGTAATTATTATCCTGCCGAATACTTTGATACAGTTGTATGTAATCCGCCTTTTTTTAAAACTAAGGAAAACTCATATATCAACAAAAACGAAGAAAAAAGTATCGCAAGACATGAAATAAGTCTTTCTTTGGAAGATATATTTCGCATAAGTAAAACTTATTTAAAAAATAAAGGTAGTCTTTATATAGTTCATCGTGCAGAAAGGCTTGATGAATTAATAATTTTGGCCAATAAATATCAAATTAATATTAAAAATATTGAGCTTATATCTACTAAAGAGGGATCTGCTCCCCGCATTGTTTTGGTTAAAGCTGTAAAAAATAGTAATAATGGAGTTAAAATAGGTAAGCCTATTTGCATATATGGCTTAAAAACATATAAAAATATCTTTAAGGAGGTAGCATGAAACTAATCGTAGGAATTGGTAATCCTGGCAAAGAATATGAAAATACTAGACATAATGTCGGTTTTATTATCTTAAATAACTATGATAAAAACTTAAAATGGCGAAAGGATAAAGATGCTGAGATAGCCGAAACATCCGTTAATGGCGAAAAAGTATTACTAGTTAAACCTTTAACTTATGTTAATTTATCTGGAAATGCTGTATCAAGAATAGCTAACTTTTATAAAATTTCTTGTGAAGACATCCTAGTAATTCATGATGATTTAGATTTACCTTCATCTTCATTTCGTTTGAAATTCAACTCTTCTTCCGGAGGACATAATGGAATTAAAAGTATTATTAATTCATTAAAAACGCAAAGTTTTTCTCAATTAAAGGTAGGAATAGGCAGCAATAAAAGTTACGATACTAAGGACTATGTTCTTTCAAAGCTTAGTAAAGAAGAGCTTAATTATTTGCAAGATACAATATTTAAAGAAATAATTGATTCTTTTGTTATAAAGGGGATACAGTTCACAATGAATCAATATAATGGAGTATGATGGAAGATTTAGCACAATATTTTAAATACGATGATAATACTGTTACATGTGGTTTAACTAATGAGTTAAATGTTTTTTATGTGCTAAATTTATTTAATAAAGAAAAGCAAAATATAATTGTTTTAACATCATCTTTATATGAAGCTAATAACTACTATAATCTTTTTCAAACCTATACTAGCGATGTCCTACTATTTATAAACGATGACTTCATTTCTACAATGATTAAAGCTTCCTCTCCTGAATTAAAACTTACAAGATTAAATACCTTAGAAAAGCTTGAAGATGGTCCTCACATAATAGTTACTAATTTAATGGCTTTTTTAAAGTATTTGCCTTCCGTAAAAGAATCAAGTCAAAGACATGTAGCAATTGAAAAAAACATGGTAATAAAAAGAGAAGATTTAGTAAACTTACTTATCCAAAATGGTTATCACAAAGACGTATTAACAAACTATACAGGTGAATTTTCTGTTCGGGGATTAATAGTAGATGTTTTCTTAATAAATGAAGAGCATCCCATAAGAATTGAATTTGATGATAATACAGTAGAAAGTATTCGTTATTTCAATGAAAGTACACAAACCTCATTGAAAGAGATTGATAAAGTAGTTATTAAACCTGTTGATGAAATTTTGGATACCCAAAAAAGTTCTATATATGATTATGCGCAAAAGCCCGTTGTTGTAAAAATTGATAGTCCACAGATAATGGCATCCTATCGGCAAATTCAAGAAGACTTAATGACATATTACAAAGAAAATAATAATGAAAAGATAATGTTTGATTTGGAAGAAATTAATATCCAAAAAGAATTATGTTTAAACAACTTTCAAACTGCTAAAAGCGATTTTGTAGTTAACTGCTCTAGTATAGAAAATTTTAATGAAAACTTTGAACTGCTTGAGAAAAATGTGGCTAAATGGCAAAAAGAGAATAAGAATGTTATATTTTGTCTTTCTGGCATCCCTCAGATTAGAAAAATAAGAGAATTATTACCAAATGTTACAGTAAAAAATGTTAAGATAAATCATGGCTTTATCATTGGTAACTTAGTAGTTATTGGGGAATATGATATTGAAAATGTTAAACATGAATATAAATATCAAAATAACTTTTATGGGGGCAAAAAGATAACTAATTATAATGAACTGGAAAAAGGAGACTATGTTATTCACATTTCTCATGGCATTGGAATTTATAAAGGCCTTGCAACTTTAACTAAAAATGGTGTAAAAAAAGATTATATTCAGTTATTGTATCTTAATAATGATAAGATTTATGTTCCAGTAGAGAAAATAAGTAATATTTATAAATATTCTGATAAAGATGGAGCCACTCCTAAGTTAAATAAATTAAATTCTACAACATGGCTTAAAACTCGTAATTATGTACGAAAAAAGATTGAGGACATATCAGGAGAACTTATGGAACTTTATAAAGCTAGAGCTTTAATTAAATCTCCTAAATATCGTTCTTATGAAGAGGAAGAAATATTTGCTAATTCTTTCCCTTATCCTTTAACAGAAGATCAACAAAAAAGCATTAATGATATATATAATGACTTATCATCAGATCATCCTATGGATCGTCTTTTATGTGGCGATGTAGGATTTGGTAAAACTGAAGTTGCTTTAAGAACAATGTTTAGAACTATTTTAAATAACGCCCAAGTAATGTACCTATGTCCAACCACAATCTTATCAAGACAACAATATAATGTTGCTAAAGCGCGTTTTGCATCCTGGCCAATTGAGATAGCTTTACTTAATAGATTTACGCCTTCCAAAGAGGTAAAAAGAATATATGAAGATTTAGAAAAAGGAAAAATAGATATCGTTTTTGGTACTCATAAGTTATTAAACGATGAAATTAAATGTAAAAACTTAGGTCTTATGGTTGTTGATGAGGAGCAAAGATTTGGGGTTAAACATAAAGAAAAAATTAAGGAAATGAAAAAAGATATAAACGTCTTAACTTTGTCTGCAACCCCAATTCCACGAACATTAAAAATGGCTTTATCTGGTCTAAGAGACTTATCAATAATTGATACTCCTCCAAAGAATCGATATCCTGTTCAAACTTATGTTGTAAGTGAAGATGATTTAATATTAAAGGATGCTATATATAAAGAGCTATCTCGGAATGGCCAAGTATTTATTTTATATAATAGCGTGGAAAACATTGAAAAAAAAGCGGACCATATCCGTAGCCTTATTCCTTCAGAAGAAGTATGTTATGCTCACGGCCAAATGAATAAAGATGAGCTTGATAGTATTATGGATGATTTTATTAACAAGAAATTTAATATTATCGTTTGTACTACGATTATTGAAAACGGAATTGATATACCTAACGCAAATACGTTAATAGTCTATGATGCGGATCGTTTAGGTCTAGCTCAACTTTATCAACTTCGAGGACGAGTTGGTCGTAGTGATAAAATAGCTTATGCTTATTTAATGTATAATGCCTCCAAAATGCTTAATGATATAGCCATCAAAAGATTACAGGCAATCAAGGAATTTACGGAACTTGGAAGTGGTTATAAGATTGCCATGCGGGATTTATCTATAAGAGGTTCTGGCGATATTTTTGGCTCATCGCAAGCAGGCTTTGTTGACCTTGTCGGGGTATCTTTATATACTAAAATGATTGAAGATGAAATGAAAAGAATTAAGGGAGAGCAGGTTGAGGAAGAAGATTTATCTGATCAATCTTTAATCAATATCGATACTCATATTGCCGATGAATATGTTTCTGATGAAGAAATAAAAATAGAAATTCACCAATTAATAAATGAAATAGATTCATATGATAAATTGAATAATATTAAAAAGACTTTGGAAGATCGTTTTGGTAAAATAAGCACCAATCTTGAAAACTATATGTATGAAGAGTGGTTTGAAAAGATAGCGAAAAAACTAGGCATTAAAAATGTTAAGCAAACTGACAGATTAATAGAAATAGAACTTCCTAAAGAATTAAGCTCTAAAATTGAAGGAGATAAATTATTATATGAATCAACTAGCATAAGTCGAAATTTCAATATTGCATATAAACATGAATGTATAATTATAACTTTATATTATAAAAATTTAGAAGAGCATTTTATTAAATATATTGTACGTCTTTTGAATAGTATATAACCCTTTAATTAGACCAAACTATTAAAGGAGTGTTAATAAATGAAAACGACGGGAATAGTAAGGAAAATAGATGAATTAGGAAGAATTGTAATACCTAAAGAATTAAGAGAAGTAATGGGGATAAAATCTGGTGATAATCTTTCTTTCTTAGTGGATGAGCAAAGAATAATCTTAGAAAAATATGAAATAATGGACAACTTAAAAGATAAGAGTTCTCATATAATATCTAGTGTAAATGATTTAGTGGATGCCTCTATATTTATTTCTGATAAAGAAAAGTTTTTAACAAAAGGAATCCTGGAAAATAAACTATTACCAGCGCAATTTCATGATTTACTTATCGCTAGAAAAAATTATGTTTCTAAGGAAATAGAGAGAATAACTTTTGGAACTGAAGTGCTCGAAGGATATTTTCTAGCTAAATGTTTAATTAAAGATAGTAATCCAATAGGCATATTACTTTTATATAAAAGATCAATCCTTTTAGAAGAAGACGAATTCTTTGCCAAAATAGTAAAAAATATTATTGAAAATAGTTAAAGGTTATGTTAATATGGACTTACAAAAACGAAGAAAAGAAGGATTTTTATCTTAAAGTTTTATAGAAAGCTCTAGAGGATGGAAATGAGTAAACTTAAATAATTTGTGGGTCTTGGAGTTTTTGAGGGTAATCCCCATACAGATTAGAGAGCATGATAAATCATGAATAAAGGTGGTACCGCGGATATATTTTCGTCCTTTTGTTCATGATTTTTTTGATGAGAGAAAGGAATATTTATTATGACAAAACCAAAATTTTATATGACTACTGCTATTGCTTACGCTTCCACTAAACCGCACATTGGTAATACATATGAAATTGTTTTAGCCGATGCAATAGCTAGATTTAAGAGATTCGAAGGCTATGATGTTTATTTTCAAACGGGAACTGATGAACATGGCGAAAAAATTGAACTTAAAGCCAAAGAAGCAGGAATGAATCCTCAAGAATATGTAGACAAGCAAGCAAATGAAGTTAAAAATATCTGGGATGTAATGAATACTACTTATGATAATTTTGTAAGAACTACGGATAAGATGCATGAAAAAGTCGTTCAAAAAATATTTAAAAAGTTATATGACCAAGGAGATATTTATAAAAGTGAATATGAAGGACTATATTGTACTCCTTGTGAATCATTTTGGACTGAGACACAAGCTCCTAATGGTACTTGCCCAGACTGTGGCAGACCATTAAGTCCTAAAAAAGAAGAATCATACTTTTTTAAATTATCTAAATATCAAGATCGTTTAGAAAAATATATTGAAGAGCATCCCGATTTTATTTATCCTGAATCAAGAAAAAATGAAATGATTAATAACTTTTTAAAACCAGGCCTACAAGATTTATGTGTTTCTCGTTCTTCTTTTAAATGGGGTATTCCTGTAACTTTTGATGATAAACATGTTATATATGTTTGGATTGACGCTTTAACTAATTACATTACTTTTATTGGCTATGATCCTGATGGAAGCACTGAACAGTTTAATAAACTTTGGCCTGCCGATTTACAAGTAATAGGTAAAGATATTATAAGATTCCATACTATTTATTGGCCTATTATTTTAATGGCTTTAGATTTACCTCTTCCTAAAACTGTATATGGGCATCCATGGTTACTATTTGATAATGATAAAATGAGTAAAAGCAAGGGAAATGTATTATATGCTGATGATTTAGTAAAAGAATTTGGTGTAGACCGGGTAAGATATTATTTACTTCATGAGATTCCTTATGCTAATGATGGAAGTATTACTAAAGAATTATTAATTGAGAAGTCCAATAATGATTTATCTAATATTTTAGGTAACTTGGTAACAAGAACGGTTTCGATGGCTAATAAATATTTTGATGGTGTAATCTCTAACCCAAAAGTAAATGAAGAAATAGATGATAATTTAATACAAAGTGTTAGCACTTTAGCAGATGAAGTTAGTAGAAAAATGGATGAATGCAAAGTAGCAGAAGCAATCGATTTAATAATGAATGTTTTAAAAAAATGCAATAAATATATTGATGAAACAACCCCTTGGGCTTTAGCTAAAGGGGTAAATAAGGAAGATAGATTAAAAACAGTTATTTACAATTTAATTGAAAGCATTAGAATTTGTGCTTTGTTATTATCAGCATTTATACCTGAAACAGCAGAAAAAATATTAAATAATATATGTGCTAAATCTTTCGACTATTCCTCTGCCAAAACTTTTGGCTTAACTGCAGATAATACAAAGATAGGTAGCCCTGAAATAATTTTCGAAAGGATTGTCGAAAAATAAATGTTTATCGATAGTCATTGCCATCTTGAAGATGAGTATTATCAAGATATTGATAAAGTTCTCGAAGATAGTAAAAAAATGGGAATAACAACGTTTATAACCGCGGGAACAAATGGTATAACAAATAAGGAAGCCATCCAAAAAGCTCGAAATTATAAAGATATCTATGCTTGTGTAGGAATCCATCCTGAGTTTCAAGATAATTATACAGATGAAGACCTCGAATCATTAAAGGAATATATAAAAAATGATAAAGTAGTAGCAATTGGAGAAATAGGCCTTGATTATCATTATGAAGGATATGATAAAGAAAAACAAATAAATCTTTTAAATAAACAATTAACAATTGCCCAAGATTATCACATGCCTGTTGTAATTCATAGTAGAGATGCAACTGAAGATACTATTAATGTCTTAAAAAAGTATAATTTGAAAGGCGTTATTCATAGTTTCTCTGGTTCAAAAGAAAGTGCTCAAATATATATAAAAATGGGATATAAATTAGGCATAAACGGAGTAGTAACTTTTAAAAACGCTCATATAAAAGAAGTTATAAAAGATCTTGGTTTAGAACATTTTATTTTAGAAACTGATAGCCCATTTCTTACTCCCGTTCCTTTAAGAGGAACCCAAAATATTCCTGGCAATATTAAGTATGTAGCCGATTTCTTAAGTGAGTATTTAGGTATGTCTTGTGAAGAGATATCAAAGATTACCAAAGAAAACACTTATAGAATTTTTGACAAGCTTAATAACTAATGCTATAATACACTTATACTGAAGGGTACGAGGTTTAAATGGTAAAAAATATATTTAAATTTCTAAAACTAACAATATTATGTACAGTAGTTTTTGCTTCTTCATCAAAAGTTAATATATATGAAGCAAAAGTAACTAATAATAATTTGAACAAGGCTGTTAATTTAACAACCATGGCTCAAAAAGTAGATGAGTTTGATTATGATGCCCTTTATAGTGCTAAAAATACCTATACTGGGGACTTAACCGGTTATGTATATAATTGTCCTGCTTGCTCCGGAAGACTTGCCTGTATGGCCGATTTAGATTTATCAGATGGTACCACAACATATAATGATGAAGTCTATGGTGAAGTAAGAATCGTGGCTTCAAGTGCCAATTTACCATGTGGAACAATAGTTAGATTTAATGCTCCAACGATATCTAGTGATCCTGTATTAGCTATAGTTCTGGATCGTGGTGTCACGGGCAATTCTTTAGATTTATTAAGTGAAAACGTAGATTATGCTATAAGACATGTAGGAAGATTTCCCATTACCTATGATGTTATAAGAGATGGCTGGGAAACTGTAAGTTATGCAAGCTAAAAAATCTTTAGGGCAAAATTTCTTAGTTAATGATACTATTATACAAAAAATAGTATCTTTATTTAATTGCAATGAAAAAGATTTAATTATAGAAATTGGACCAGGCAGAGGAGCGTTAACAAAATATTTAGCTAATAAAGGCTGTAAGCTAATTTGTATAGAAATTGATAAAGATATGCAAGAATATTTAAATAAATATAATGCAGAGATTATCTATGAAAATATTTTAAACGTTAATATTCAAGATTTACTAAAAAACTATAGTTATAATAATCTGTATATAATAGGAAATTTACCTTACTATATAACAAGCCCAATTATAGATAAGGTTATAAAATCTAATGTTAAAGCCTCAAAAATGATTTTTATGGTCCAAGAAGAAGTAGCTAACCGTTTCAGCAGTCACCCCGGAAATAAAGAATATGGCTATATGACTATCTTTATTAATCACTATTATGATGTTAAATATGAATTTATGGTGGCAAAAAATAATTTTAATCCGATTCCCAAAGTTGATAGTGCCATTATTTCTTTAAATCCTAAAGATTTTAAGCCCCTTGATGATGAATTTTGGGAATTTCTTAAAAAGTGTTTTAGCCACAAAAGGAAAAAACTAAAGAATAATTTAGGTAATTACAATATAGAAAGCATCGAAGAAGTATTACAAGAACATGGTTATAATTCCTCGGCTCGAGCAGAAGAGTTGCCTGAAGAAATTTTTATTGAGTTGTATGAAAAATGTAAAGGCGAGTAATAAAACTTCTTTATTTTTATTTTTGGCTTTATAATTAAATAAATAGGAAGGGATAGAAATGAATAAAATTAAAATTAATTCTGGTCTTGCTTCAGTTTTACTTTTAGCTAGCTTTTTCTTAGGCTGGGAAACTCTATTATTTGTAGTTCTTTTTATGTTGCTTTTTTGTGAGCTTAATGACACAATTAAAGGCGTTATGGTTAAAGTCTTATCATTTTTTGTGGGCTTAGCTTTATTTCAATTATTATGGGGATTGATAACAGATGCTTATCCACTTTTAGTAAATGTTATTAATAATTTTATTGATGTAATAAATTGTTATGTTGATAACCCAATAACAATCGAAAAATTACAATTATATATTCTTCATCCAATAGATATTATTATTTCAACAGCAGATTCAATAGTAAATTATTTAATTGTATTATTTAAGTTTACATTTATCATCTCTGTGTTAGCAAATAAAGTAATGAAGGAAAATGGCCTTACAAAATTCATTAATTCATTTATTGATAAAGTAGTAAATTTTGTTAATGGCATTGAACTTGGCAAAGTTGATGTTAATCATCCTGAGGTAAATGTTGCTCCCGTGAGAGCTCAAATGGCTACTCCTGCAGCTCCAAATGTTGGAGTTCCTCTAGGAAGCATGCCACCCCAAAGACCTGAAGAAAAACCTGTAGTTCCAGAAGAAAAAAGGGAAGTTAAACCACCTGTTGATGTACCCGTTCAAACTCCAGTTAACCCTATGGAAAGTAATCAACACAATAATGGAAATAATTAGAATGATGCATAATCATTCTTTTTTAATATTAAATAATTTAAAGCATATAATTTATTGGTGATATATTTGAATATTGAAGTTGGTGATTATGTAACAAGAAAATCTTATAATCATGATACTGTCTTTAAGGTTATAAATATAAAAGATGATGTTGTATTTTTAAAAGGCGTTTATGTTAGACTATATGCTGATAGTGTGATGAATGATTTAGAAAAAGCAACAGAGTTTCAAGATGATTTTGAAGTAGATATAGTAAAAAAGGAAACAAGAGATGATTTTTTTTATTTGCCAGGCAAGATACTACATATTGATGCGGATAATGAATATTTAGATAAATGTCTTAAATTTTATAAAGATATGGGTGTTTATGCTATAGGGAAAAAAATAAATGAAGAAGATATTGCTGACCAAATAATAGGATTATTACAGGAATTCAAGCCAGATATCGTTATTATCACGGGCCATGATGCTTATTATGCCAAAAACGGTTCTAAGGAAGATATAAATAATTATAAAAACTCTAAAAATTTTGTTAAGGCAATTAGAGCGGCTCGTAAATACGAAAAAAGTCAGGAAAAACTTGTCATAATTGCAGGAGCTTGTCAAAGTGACTATGAAGAATTAATTAAAGCCGGAGCAAACTTTGCTTCAAGCCCTAAACGAGTAAATATTCATGCTTTGGATCCCGCAATTATAGCTACAGACATAGCCTTGACGGAGAGAAATAAAACAATAGATTTAGTAAGTATTCTTGGCAAAACAAAATATGGTACCAATGGAATCGGAGGCATAATTACTCCTGGCTTAATGTATGTGGGGTTTCCTAGATGAATATAGACGATATAAAGAATAAAATTAAAAATGATATTGGTAAAAAAGTGCATATTACAGTTTATGGAATGCGTAATAAAATAAATTATTATGAAGGAATTATTTATAAGGCTTATCCTAATATATTTACTATTTTAGAAAATGGAGAAGAAAGAAGCTTTGCTTACCGAGATATTATTACAAAAGATATAAATATGAAATATATGTGAGTTTATGTCTTGCAAATGAATTTTAAATAAGATAAAATATAATTGTGGATAACAAGAAGGAGTGAGGTAAATGGAAATTACATCTGTAAAAGTTCACAAAACAGAAAGAGAAGGCTCTCGTATGAAAGGATATGCAACAGTAACTCTTGATGATTGCTTTGTTGTAAGAAATATCCGTATTATTGAAGGTGATGAAAAGCTATTCATCGCAATGCCTAGTAGAAAGGTTGCCGATGATCGCTATGAAGATATAGCTCATCCAATTAATGCTGAAACTAGAAAAATGTTTGAAGACAAAATTTTAGCAGAATACAATAATCCTACAAATACTGAGGAAGAGTAATAAAAAGAGGCGACGCTGTCGCTTTTTTTGTGGCATAATAAACAATTCACTACATATTATTTTAATGGAGGAATACTATGAACGATAAAATAAATAATGGTAGTGAACTTAGAATTATTGATAGAAGTCTAATGACTTTAAATGGTGTTACAAAAATTGTTAGTTTTGATAATACAGAATTTATAATAGAGACAGATTTAGGACCAATTCATATAACGGGAGAGGGCTTAGAGCTATTAAACTTAGATACTCACGAAGGACTAATTAAAATAAAAGGAAAAATAAATGGTTATAACTATGTTGAAAAACTAGCTAAGAAAAAAGAAGAAAGTATCATTAGTAAACTATTTAAATGACCGTATCTTTACAAATAATATCTCTGTTAATTAATTTTATTTATGGTTTTATCCTATTTTATCTGGCTTATTTAAATTATATTTTTATAAAAAAAGAGCCCATATTAGTAAAGTTTTTAATAACAATTTTATTTATGCTAGATTATTTTTTTGTCTACATAATTATTTTTTATAAACTTACAAATGGTGTTCTTCATATTTTTTATCTATTTTTGTTTGTCTTAGGATTTTATTTAGGCTATATACTTAAAGTTTCTAATGTTTATAAAAAAGGCCTCGGCATATTACATAAATGGCTTTTAAAAAATAAAAAATAATATGTAAAAAGCTTTGTAAAGTCTAGGCAACAACATTGACTTTAAATAACTATAATTATACGATTAAAGTACGAGGGTGAACATAGGGTGAAGAGCACAGTTAGACAAAAAAGAAGACTTTTATTTATTTCACTAACAATTATTATGTTGTTAGTTAGTTTAGTTTCTAGTGTATCTAAAGATATCGCCCAAATATATAAAAATCGTAAGGAAACTGCAAGGCTTAGCACTAAGTATGAAAACCTTTTATCAGAGCAAAAAAAATTATCCAGTGAAGTTGCAAAAATGCAAGACCCTGAATACGTTGTAAGGTATGCTAAAGAAAAGTATTTATATTCTACTGATAACGAAATAATAATTAGATTTGACTAATTATTATTTTTTATTATTTTGTCTATTAAACCATATTTTAAGGCTTCTTCAGCACTCATATAATTATCACATCGAGTGTCTTTTTCAATTTGGCTAACTTTTTTGCCCGTATTTTTAGCTAAAAGATGATTTATTTTATCTTTTATTTTTAGAATATGATCACTTAATATTTTAATATCGCTAGCTTGTCCAGAACCTCCTCCTAAGGGTTCATGAATCATAACTTCGCAATTCGGCAAAGCGTATCTTGTATCACCGCTTGAAAGAATAAAAGCACCCATGCTAGCACACATGCCAAGGCCAATTGTAACTATATTAGATTTTACATATTTCATCGTATCATAAATACTAAGGCCAGCACTTACACTCCCTCCCGGACTATTTATGTATAAAGATATATCGTTATTATTTATACTATCTAAATAAAGAAGTTGACCAGTAATTAAACTTGCTAAAGTATCATCTATTTCACCGGTTAAAAAGATAATTCGGTGGTTTAAAAGCAAAGAATATATGTCATATACAGTTTCTTTATTATTACTGCTATCTAACACCATAGGTATGATATTCATATCTTTTCTCCTAGTAAATATAATAGTTAAAAAAAGTAAAAATATTCATTTATTTGACTTTATGTTATTTTATGATAGAATATACGCTTAATTAAAGGGGTTATTTATGAATTATTTTGAAAAGACTTATAATGAAATAGAACTTGAATCAAGGCGTCTTGAGGAGAAAAAAGCTAAAATTATTTATGATGCTTTAGATGAAAAATTTAATTTAAGTCAATTTATTAATTTGGATAATGTTGATGGATATATCCTAAAGCTATATGATTTACTTTTATTCTCTAATATTCCTTTAGTTCAACAAGAATGTTTATCTTTATTAAGAAATTATAATAGTAATTTTTCTCTTTTAATTCCTATTATAGCTAGATGCGTATTCTTACCAAGTACTTCTGAACAATTAGCTAAAATCTTAATAGCTATGGTAAGAAGAACACAGATTTATTCATCAATTTCTATTGAAAATCATAGTTTAGATGTTGCTACAAATCAAGGTTCAATGCATATGCTAAATGCTCAAAAGTGGATTCAAGACCGTCATGGATATTCTATCGATAATAGCAGATTCCAAGGGCAATGCCATAATGTTACTTTTAAATTTGCTAGCTATTTTCCTAATTATTATGCAACGACAATATTATTAGCTAATTGTTTAGAAGGAAAATGTTTTCATTCTTTCTTAACTACTCCTGATAATGAATTTATGGTTGATTTATCAGTAGGGGCTGTTGTTAAAAAAAGTGATTTTTACTCCGTAATGGGATGTGAGGAAATATTGAGCGTTCCAACTGATTATCTTCAGGGAATGTATAAGGACTTATGTAGTCGCGATGAAGTGCCTGATGATATGAATCCTCTTTTAGCTTTAGCTATTGATAGTATGCGTAGAAGATAGAACCTAAGAAATGGTTCTATTTTATTTTTGACTAATATTTTTTCTGTGCAATTATAATACAAGTGTGACAGTTATTCCAATTTGCCATCAAAATTTCAGGAACCGATAATGTGATAATAA